>PWVT01000250.1 GCA_003562195.1 Phycisphaeraceae bacterium
ACTCAAACCCACAGTTCCGCGGCATCAAGCTTTATGGTGGTGAGGTTGCCCAGCCGGGTTCCATCATCGTGCGGCAGTGTGGCACCAAGTTCAAACCGGGATACATGGTCCGCCGTGGGAATGATGACACGCTGTACTCGGTCGCCGATGGTGAAGTCCGATTCCGTGGCCGCTTTGTGGACATCGTCCCCTCGGACCCGGATGTCCCGCAGTTCACCGCTGTCAAAGCCGCAGCCACGGCTTAACGCCGATTCTCCGACCAGACGTTTACTTCGGGCCGTCCCTCGGACGGCCCGTTTTTTCATGCCGCTAGAATCCCACCATGCTCATTGACCAGGCAACCATCTTCGTTCGCGCAGGAAAGGGCGGCGATGGGTGCATCAGCTTTCGGCGTGAGAAGTACATCCCCAAAGGCGGACCCGACGGCGGTAACGGTGGAAAGGGCGGCGATGTCGTCGTCGTCGGAGATGACAGTCTCAGTACATTGTTGCCGCTGACACCCAGGCCGCATTACCGTGCCAAAAAGGGCATTCAGGGCATGGGCAAGTCAATGACGGGAGCCGACGGCGAGGATTGCGTCGTCAAGGTCCCGCTCGGTACGCTTGTCTTTAACGCTGAGACCGGCGACCTGCTGGCCGATGTCAGTGAACCCGGCCAACGCGTGGTGGTCGCCAAGGGCGGACGCGGTGGATGGGGCAATGAGCACTTCAAATCCGCCACCAATCAAACCCCCCGCGAAGGCACCCCGGGTGATCCGGGAGAAGAATTCACGCTTCGCCTGGAACTGAAACTGATCGCCGACATCGGGCTGATCGGTTTGCCGAATGCGGGTAAATCCACGATGTTGAGAGCGGTCAGTCGCGCCCAGCCAAAGGTTGCGGACTATCCCTTCACCACGTTGTCGCCGCACCTGGGCATCGCTGAGCTGACCGATGAGCGGCGATTGGTCATCGCTGACATTCCTGGCTTGATCGAGGGTGCTGCGGAAGGGTCCGGACTCGGTCACGACTTTCTGCGTCATGTGGAACGCACATCTGTGCTCGTACATGTGGTGGATCTCGCGCCAATGGACGAGTCGGACCCGATCGAGAATTACAAGACCATTCGTCACGAACTCTTCGAGTACGCGCCGGAGTTGGCTGAGAAACCAGAGATCGTGGTTCTCAACAAAGTGGACCTTGTTTCCGAGGCGGACCTGGACGAACGCGTCAAGCACATCACAGGCCGCCTGGGCCTGGCTCGCAATGAGCGACCGCTGCTTGTCAGCGGAGCCACCGGCAGTGGTGTGCGTGAGATGCTCGAAGCATGCTGGTCTGTGTTGAAGGCCGACCAGCCCATCGAGAACTGGCCCGCAGCGCACGAAAAACAGCGGGCCAAAGGCCCGCTGCATAAAGGTTCATAGAACGGTCGGATGAATCAGCGGGGGTTGCCGCTGGTGTCAACCACCGGGAACGGCGAAAGTCGACTGGGGTGATCGGTGTAGAAGACGCGACCGAGATCATCGGAGAACATTCGCCAATTCTGATTCTGCGCCACACGCATGTTGCGGCTCACGTCGACAGGTCGCTCCTGCAGGCCCCGAAGTTCGGGCGTGAGGTTCCGGGAGATGGCGCCGTAACTGACATCATTTTTGCCAGCACAGGCGGTTAGCGCAAGCGTGCCAGCCAACAGACCGACGGTGCATATGGATCGAATGGGAAAGGTCATCATCAATTTCATCCTCACGGGTGTGGGGCGAGCGTTTCAGTCAGATCAGTATAACGAGATCACGTGGGGTGTACCAGCCAGCCAGAGCGGTGTCAATTCTCGTCTCGGCGGGAAACCCGACCCGTCGGTGGATGATTCGGCTGAGGCAGCGTGGCGGTTGCCTCGAACTCATCGACGAAGGGGCACTTGGGTGATACTGTTATGCCGACGGCGTTTGATCCCGTCGGGATTGCGGCCTGTGTCGGCCATTTTTGCTCGTTCCTAAGAACTCCAAGGGATCGCCTGCTCGCGTCGAAGGCCAGGCCTCACCGGTTCAGCCGGGAGTGGAAGGCCGGGAACATGTAGCGGCGAGCCCACCTAGACCTTGGGGTTCGAGCAAAAGCCGCACGGGTTTGATCGAAGCAACCCGGTGGGATCAAGCGCCGTTTTCGGTTCTTGGTTCACGGTTGTCGGTGTACGGGTTTCGACGATTTGCTGTAAGAGCAGAAGCCGGCTCCGCCCCGCGAAGTGACAGCCGAAGCGATCAGCCCCCGAATTTGACGTTGCGCATATTGCATGCAACATTGTCAGTCGCACGATAAACAATACGTCAACTTTGAATCACCCAATTGCGGGAGGAACTGATGGCCATTTCAATGCAGAAAGCTCGTTCGCTTTGCACACAATCGGAACTCAACTTGGTCAAGTGGAGTTCGCCGAAGCAGATCAAGACCCTCACGCCGTCGCAGTTGAAGCAAAAAATCGATCGCGCACGGAAACTTCGCGACAAGTTCAAGGACCTTTCGCGCAAGCAGGCCGGTGAAGCCCGCGGCAAGCGCAAACCCACGGGCACCCGCCCAGCCAAAGGTAACGAGCGCACTGTCGAAAAGCGCGAGTTGTTCGAAGAGGTTATCACTCGATTTGAAAACGCTATGACCAAGGCCGAAGAGACCAAGGCCAAGGCCGCCAAGAAGTCCGCAGCGAAGAAAAAGACAAAGAAGAAAGCTGCGAGCAAAAAAAAACGCGCCAGTAAGTCAGCAAGCAACAAGTCCAGCAAGAAGAAGATCGTGAAGAAGAAAACGTCCGGCCGCAAGCGTCGAGAGTCGGTGGGGTCCGTCTCGCTGGGCGGGGGATCAGCTTCCGCATCTTCGGTCTTTTCTGGTGCAGGCACCTCGCTGGCCAAGCAGACCTCGCGCGAAACTCGCCGTAAGTCAGCATCCAAGTCCTCTCAGGGCGGACGTGAGCAAAGCCGCTTTGCCCGCACTTCACAGGAAAAGATCCAGGGCCACGTTTCCGCCAGCACTCGACGATCACAGGCCAAACGCGACGCCAAGTGACTCACGTTTTTCAGTGCCGCATGTCAAGCCCAGGGATGGCAATCCCTGGGCTTTCTGTTTTAACCGTAATACGTCGGCGCGCCCGGGCCGACGGGCCACCCAAGCAGAAAGACCCACACGTAAAAGAGGATGATCCAGCCGATGAAAAAGCAGATGGAGTACGGCAGCATCGTGCTGATGAGCGTGCCGATGCCGAGCTTGCGGTCATAGCGGCAGGCGAAAGCGAAGATGATGCCGAAGTAGCTCATCATCGGCGTGATGATATTCGTGGTGGAATCGCCAATGCGGTACGCCGCCTGGATCACTTCCGGGCTGTAGCCGGTGAGCATCAACATCGGTACGAAAATCGGCGCCGTCACCGCCCATTGAGCGCTTGCGCTGCCAAGCATCAGGTTAACAAAGCAGCACAAGAGAATGAACGGGATGAACACCAGCGGGTTGTCCAATCCCATCGCCGCGATCGCGTCTGCCCCGACGACGGCCAGTATGGAGCCGAGGTTCGACCAGCCGAAATACGCCACGAACTGCGCCGCGAAAAACACGAGCACGATGTATAGCCCCATCGAACTCATCGCGGCCGCCATGCCGTCAATGACATCACGGTCACTCTTCATGGTGCCGACGATGCGGCCATAGACGAAGCCGGGAACGATGAAGAACATGAAGATCATCGCGACGATGCCGCGCGTAAACGGCGAGCCGAGCAATTCGCCGCTTTCCGGATCGCGCAGCACACCGTAACCGGGAATCCATCCGAAAAGACTTGAAATCCACTGCGGGCCTGCAAAGTACACGAACAAAATCGCCATGCCGAACGCAGCGACACACGCCCAGAGCAGACCGCTTCTCTCTGGTTGCGACAACGGCTCCATGGAGATTGCGTTCTCGATTCCTTCTTCCGCCCTCGAATCATCGAACTTGCCCAGCTTCGGCTCGACAATCTTCGCGGTCACGAACGTGCCCACGCCGGTAATGAGAAACACGCTGGCGATCATGAAGTACCAGTTCACCGCCGGGTGGACTTCATAGTGCTCATCGATCATCTGCGCTGCTTCCTGCGTGATGCCCGCGAGCAGCGGATCGACCGTGCCAATGAGCAGGTTCGCGCTGTAACCCCCGGAGACACCCGCAAACGCTGCGGCAAGCCCGGCAAACGGATGCCTGCCCAGCGAGTAAAAGATCACCGCCCCCATCGGAACGATGACCACATAGCCCATTTCCGAGGCCGTGTTCGAGAGCACGCCGGCGAAGACCAACGTGGCCGTGACGAGAGTCTTCGGCGAGTTGAGCACGACCGTGCGAATGGCAGCGCTGAGCAGGCCGCTTTTCTCAGCGACCCCGACACCGAGCAATGCAACAAGTACCGTCCCCAGCGGAACGAAACCGACGAAGTTACTGACCAGATTCTCCACAATTCGCCGAAACCCCTCACCATTCATAAGGGAAACCGCGCGGATCATGCCGTCATCTGCGCGGCCGGTCATGCCCTCCGGCCGCGGATCTTCAACCGCAACTTCCAGTACGCCGCCCATGATTCCGCTCAGCAGCACCACGCCCAACGCAAACAGCGCAAAGAGCGTCACCGGGTGCGGCAGCAGGTTGCCCAGCCACTCAACCACTGCCAGAAACCGCGAGAACCAGCCGGAACCATTGCCGTTGTTCGTCGCGGCCTTTGGCGCTTTATGTTTGCCGGATGGGGGTTGCTCAGTCATGGCGGCAGTGAGACTACAACCGCAAACCCGTCCGGGCAAGAAACATTCTCCACCGACGCGTACACTGGCCGCCAATGCGGTTGCGTCGCCTCTGGAAAAT
>PWVT01000045.1 GCA_003562195.1 Phycisphaeraceae bacterium
ATTTTCCGCAATCTGCCGCATCTCTGTAGCGCGAGCATAGATCAGCACATCCAGATCGCGGGAATACGTCCGCATGACCGAATCCAGCATAATCGCCTCAGCCCGACGAAAGTCGTAGTAAACGCGCGGTGAGCGAATCATGTAATCATCCACGTTCGCCCGCGCGATGACATTCCCCTCAAGATACATCCCGCGAATCGACCTCGCGCTCATCGACCCACCAGCAAACTCATCCAATGGCCCGGGGTCAGTAAAGATCACCCCGCGCTGGGCCGTGAGCGTCAGGCGTTGCCAACGATCAACTCGATCATCTGCGAGGTAATCGACCATGAGTGGGCCGATGAGGGTGATCGTGTTTTCGTGTTCTCCAGTGACAATCTCTACATGCTCTGCGCTGTAGCGCACCACGCCTTCAGGCCTGCCAAGCCACGGGGTTGGATCTTCACGCGGCGGCGGTTCAAAACGCTCGGGAAGCTGCACATCCTCGGGTTGCACCCGTCCGCCCGGTACGGGAATGAACTCATCATGCTGCGGGGGCTGATGCACCTGTGGTCGCCAGCGCAACGGCTGCTCGCCGGCCACCGCCCGTTGAAGTTGCTCGCGCAGCCGCGCCTCACCGCGACGCAACAACGCACTCCGTGGCGGCTGTTCGGTAACAAGCAAGGCAATGTCGAGTGTCACCGCCCCCCGCGTGCTGCCGGTCACGAGCACATCTTCACCGACAATCCCACTACCAGCGGGCATTGTGGGGTCAGTCACCCGGTAAAAGTACACCGCGATCTGATTGATCAGTCCATCGCGACTGGGAATGCGATTGATCCACACCGTTGCCGCCTCGGCGGTAAAGCCCCGGCCGGCAATGGTCACCCGCACATCGCCCCTCAAGAGCAATCGCCGTGTGTCATCCACGTTCCACGCCGTCGCTCGCAATGAATGAATGGCGATGTCGCCACGAACTGGTTCGATCGGGAGGACATGTCCACTGAGACGATCGCCGCGGATGGGAACGCCCTCTCGGTCCACGGCCTGAGATGGCGTCGCTAAGGCCAGCAGCGCAGCAATGCATAGCACGGCCGACACCACTCGACGGTACGTCGGTGCATCGTTCAGAACGGCGCAGCGTGATTGAACCAGTGACACGCGGCGAATGATACGTCGCGGCGTAGCACGCGCCAATGTATCAGCTTGTCCTCAGCCCACTACATCACAGCGGTGACGATTGGTGACATATCACTCATTGCATAATGCCGCGCGTTGGCAAGTCGGATGCGAGTGTCCTCATCCGGCTGCGGGCCCGCTCGATGAGACAGAAACGCGTAGAGCGAAAGTGCCCGAAACCTGAAAAAGAGCGGAAGTTGGCTGATCCAGATTGGATCCAGCTCGCGATGTGGCGCGTAGCCGTCAAGCAGTGATTTGAGCGTTGGCAAACGCATTTTGTGCCAGATCTCTGTATCCATTCCCGCAATCCACGACAACGCGAAATACCAGGTGCACGCAAGATCGCCGACGTACCAGTTGTACACACAGCTATCGAAGTCAAACAGCCAGATCGTCTCGTCATCCACGAGATAGTTGTGCATATGCAAATCGTTGTGAACTAAGCCGAAACCCTCACGGGTATACGGCAGTTGGCGAATGGCCTGTTCGCACTCAGTTAGTGCTTCAACGATCTCCGAATCGTCGGAAATCAATCGAAGCAGTCCCGGGAAGTTGTAATCCCACATCATTCGATCGGTCCGGGGATAATCTGTGCTTGCATTGTGCAGCGATGCAAGCAACCTGCCGAGCGTCATCATGTGAGTTCGGTCCAGGTCAGCTCGCCGCACCCGTACGCCCTTCGCCCGTTCAAAGACCGCAGCGTAAAACGAACATTGCTCAGCACCACACTCTTCCAACCATTTCCCGCGAGACGAACACACCGGAGCGCATACCGAAATATCGCAGCTGCGCAGATGGTTGATCCAGCGCAGTTCCGCACGAATCGCTTCCGGAGTGCGTCGCGATCGGTCGGTCACACGCATAACACGATCACAGCCATTGATCGTGACCTCGTACAGCAGGTTCATCGAACCACCGCTCAACTGCCACCCTTTCGACTCCGCCCCCCACCGCTCGAGCAAATCAGCGAACATCTCATTCGTGAATTGTTCTCGGATGTGCGGCTTCATGGTGATGAGCGACTCAGCAACATTCGTGAACTGACATCAATTGCGATGCTCGTCATCAAACTCGGCAGGGACGCCTTCATCATCATCGTCATCATCGCGTCGAATCGTTTGCACGAACGGGGGCTCGTTTGCCTCGTCATCCGTCCCGTCGAGATCGTCCTGACCGTCGCCGGAGAAGAGCGTTCCGCTGGCCTCGGCCTGCTCTTCAAGGTGCTTCATCTCTTCCCACTCATCGAGCGTGATAAGCACTTCGCGGGCGACAGATCCCTTATGCTCGCCGAGAATTCCCGCAAGGGCCATTTGGTCCACCAGCCGCGATGCTCGGCTGTAGCCGATCGCCAGCCGCCGTTGAAGCAGCGAAACGGAGCCGCGCTTGGACTCGATCATGATGCGTACCGCCTGGTCGAACATGGGGTCGCGCTCCGCATCGGAAAGCCCTTCCGCATCCTCGCCCGAAGGACGCACGGTCATCAAGCTGCGCTCGAAACTCGGCGCTGCAATGTTCTTGAGGAACTTCGCCACCTTGCGCGTTTCAATGTCCGTCACCAGCGTGCCCTGCGCGCGTGTCAGTTCAGAAGAGTGCGGCGTGAGAAAAAGCATGTCACCCTGGCCCAACAGCAGCTCCGCGCCTTTGTGATCCAGCACGATGCGGCTGTCCATGCCCGAAGCGACCTTGAAACTCACGCGGCAGGGCATGTTGGACTTGATCAGGCCCGTGACGACATTCGCCTGCGGCCGCTGCGTGGCGAGAATCAGATGAATTCCAACGGCGCGGGCCTTTTGGGCGATGCGCACGATTGAGTGCTCGGCTTCCTTGTTGGTCATCATCAAATCGGCGAGTTCGTCGATGACGAAGACCATGTACGGCAGTTTCTTTGGAATCTTCGCACGCTCAACGTCGTTGGCCGGTTCGAACAGTTCGTAAAGTTCCTCTTCCGTCAGCGCGTTGTAGGAAGAAACATCGCGCACGCGCGCTTCGCGCAGCAGTTCGTAGCGTTCCTCCATTTTGTTGACAGCCCATTCGAGAATGGCCGCGGCGCGTGATGATTCAGTCACCACCGGGCACATCAGGTGCGGCACATCCGCGAACTGGCTCATCTCGACCATCTTCGGGTCAACGAGCACGAGTTTGAGTTCATCCGGCCGCTTGGTGTACAGCCAGGACATGATGATGGTGTTCATGCACACGCTCTTGCCCGAGCCGGTGGTGCCGGCGATGAGCATGTGCGGCATGCGCGTGAGGTCCGCCACCAGCGGCTCTCCCGAAGCGTCCTTGCCGAGGAACATTGGCAGGTTCATGCCCTCGGCGTGGCCGCCGGACATCAGTTCCTTCAGCCGCACCTTTTCCTTTTGCAGGTTCGGCACTTCGATGCCCACCGTGGTCTTTCCGGCCATATTGGGGACGATGCGAATGTTCTGGGCTCGAAGCGCCCGGGCGACGTCGCTCGAAACGGCAGAAATCTTGGCGACCTTCGTGCCGGGCGCGAGCTGCACGGAATACAGCGTCACCACCGGCCCTGATTCAATACCGACCACTTCGCCATCGATGTTGTACGTGTGCAGTGCTTCTTCGAGTTGCTCGGCCTGCTTGCGGACGAACGCTTCCATCTTCTCCGAATAATTGGACTCGGGATCGCCGAGCAGATCGAGCGTGGGAACCTCGTATCCCTCGAACGACGGTTCGCGGATGATGTCTTCATCCTTGGCAACGGTTTTGTTCGAGCCGGCCATGCGCACCGGCAGCTTGGAGATCTTCTCCCGGAGCTGATCGGCGCTTAGCCGCTCGCGTGCGGGTTCGTCGTCCTCGATGTCCTCGTCGCCGTCTTCCTCGTACTCGTACTCATCGTCCTCGTCTTCATCAACGTACTCGTATTCATATTCGTCGTCATCGTCCTCCACTTCCGAGTCGGGATCGAATGATTCGGTCGCGCCGACGCCACCGGCATCGGGACTGATGGAACCGTCAGCCAACCGCTTGTCGCGTTCTCTGCGGGATACGGCGGCGGCGAGGGCCGCTCCGGGGCGCGCTTTCAAGCCGCGAAGGTTCGGCAGCTTGATGCGCGGCAGTTTGATCTTTCGCAATTTGCCCCACAGCCACACCAAACCGACCCATAGCAATCGCGGCAGGGCAAAGACGATGCGATCCATGGCGACAATCGCCCCGATCCCGAACGCACCAAGCAGCAGCAGGAATGACCCTACTGCATTAAATCGCGGCAGCATCTCGACCATCAGCGCATTGGCGACCAACCCGGCGTGCGCTCCAGCCAACGGGCCGGTCTCGGGAAACAGTAGCCCGTGAGCGGCGGCGACCGAGACCGCCATGAGCAGCAGCCCCAGCGCGCGAACCAGCGGATGACTGACCACGCGGCCGGTGACGGTGACGGCGAGATAGCCGGCAATCCCCGCCAGAATAATCCATGATCCGACGCCCAGCACGTAATACGACCAGTATGCGATGACCGCGCCGGCTCGGCCGCAAAGATTCGCTGCTGTTTCATTGTGAACCGCCACGACATGCGAGGGAGCGTCTGCCGAGTTGAAACTGGCAAGGGCGACGACCAGGAACAACC
>PWVT01000096.1 GCA_003562195.1 Phycisphaeraceae bacterium
CGAATTTTCAACTCGCCGATCTTGTATGCCGTCGCCTGGCCCGGCCAAGCGATGTAGCGGTCAATCTCAGTGAGGATGTTCAATTCGCTCAGCGCTGTGTTGTCCTTCATGAACTGGATTGACTGCTCGCGCGACCAACCGAGCGCGTGCATGCCCGGATCAACAACGAGTCGGCACGCCCGCCACATCTCGTACAACAGCCGACCAAAGTCATCGTACGGGTCCTCGTACAGACCCATTTCGATCCCCAGCCGCTCCGAGTACAGCGCCCACCCTTCGCCGAACGCTGTAAACCACGCCTCACGTCGAAACTCGGGGATGTCCTCCAGTTCCTGAGCAAGGGCGATCTGGTGATGATGCCCCGGCACCGCTTCATGGACCGCCAGCGCACGCATCTCGTATTTCGGCCGCTGATCAAGACGATAGGTGTTGGCATAGAAAAAACCGGCTTCACCATTTCGAATATCGCCACGGCTGTAATACGCGGTCGTCTGGGTGGGGGCCATGAATCGAGGTACTGGTCTCACACCATAGGGTAACCGTGGCAGTGTTTTGAAAAACCGCGGCATGTGACCGTCGATCTCCTTGCAAATCGCACGATACCCCGCGAGCAGCTCCTCTTCGCACGTGTAGTAGAAGCGCGGATCGGTTCGCAGGTACTCAACGAATGCAGCGAACAGATCGTCTTCTTCGAGATCGCCTGCACCATCATGAAGTTCCATGAAATCGCTTCGGCGAATGACATCCATCATCTCGGCACGAATGCGGGCTACTTCGCTCAGACCAATCTCGTGAATCTCTCGCGCCGTCAGATCAGTCGTGGTCATCACGCGGAGCTGATGGTCGTAATACGCTTCGCCATCGGGCCAATCGGTGGCGGCGATGCTTTCACGGCAGGCGGGTAAGTAGGTCTCAACCATGAAATCACGAAACGTACCGATCGCATCTCGAACGGCAGGCATCGAGACCTGCTCAAACCTCTCGCGCAGTTCCTGTCGAGTCGATTCATCAATGCTTCGGGGGATGCGGTGCATCGGGGCCTGCAGGGAAGCTAGCCCTCCGCCTTCGAGTAGTGCGTGAAACTGCATGGGCATGCCTTGCAACACCACCGCAGGCGTGGTGCGGCCTTCCTCAATGCCGAGTTTCATCAAATCGATCGCGCTGTCGATCATCGTCGGCGTCTGTTCCAGCCGACGCAGATAGTTGCGGTAGTCTTGTTCACTGGCGAAGCGAACACGTTCAGCCATCTGGGCAATGCGTTGATGTGGCCCGCCCCGGCCGCTTACGGGTGCGAGGAAGCTGCGATGCCCATGTCCGTCGATACTGCGTTCCAGGTCGAGTTCGAACAGTTCGTAGTTGACACGGTCATTCTCGTCCAGCGCGTCAAAATCAATCTCATGAAGACGCTGAAGGTGCTCCATGGTTTGTTCATGACGCTGCTCGATTGCAGCAAGACTGTTGTCGGTGATTCGATGCGCGTTGGAATAATCGCCACGCGACATGGCGCGCTCAGGGAACTGCTCCAACTGCCATGCAGCGCGCTCGTCAAAGAGCGCGTGCAACTGTGCGGCAGCGGTGTCAGTCGCGAATGCAGTCGTATGGATGGCTGTGACTGCGACCAATGCAATAAGTAAGCTACGGGGATTCATACCAATAGCGTATCGGCTGAACTGGATTCTGGCAGCCCTGTTCTCACTCACAGGGTCGGTCGATCCTCGCAATCATCGCGACTCAGGCGGCAAGCACTCCCACAATTCCGGCTGATGCGTTAAAGTTTGTGCCATGCCACGATCCAGCCCCGAAGTGAACCACTCGGTCGTCGTTGCACACTACGCCAAACTCGCGCCCAAGTACGACAAACGCTGGGACCGCTACAGCCGGGCCACGCTTGATGCAGCGTTGCGGCAGATCGACCTTGACACCACCGATTCGCTGCTGGATGTGGCCTGTGGAACCGGCCGCTTCGCGGAGATGATTCGCACGCTCAAACCATCGCTTGCCATTACGGGCATTGACCTTTCACCGGACATGATCGCCGTCGCCAAGGAGCGTATCCCGCCCGGCGATGGCGTGGCATGGTATGTGGGCCCGGCTGAGGCGTTGCCGGTTGAGGACAATGCGTATGACGTCGTGACATGCGCCAACGCCTTTCACCTGGTCACCGATCCGGAGAAATCCATGGCAGAGTTGTACCGGGTGGTCAAACCCGGCGGTTCGCTGGTGCTGGTGGATTGGTGCCGCGAATACATCACCGTCCACGGTGTACTGGTCGCCTCTCGCCTGTTCGGCAAACAATACCGCCGCATCCGCACGCGCGAGAAGCTCAAGGAAGTCGTCGAACGGTCGGGTTTTGACGTGAAGCACATCGAGAAATTCAAGGCCACATGGTTCTGGGGGCTCACGTGCCTGCGCGCGGAGAAGCTCGCGTAACCGGCCGCAAAGGCCACGGATTGTCCTCCGTGTCCTTTCGTTGCCGCTATCATCCCAGTCCCATGTTCGAGAATCTTTCAGACCGCTTCAATTCCGCGCTTCGCAACCTCTCCGGGCGCGGTCGCATCTCCGAGGACAACGTCCGCGATGCCATGCGCGAGGTGCGCACCGCGCTGCTTGAGGCCGATGTCCATCTGGATGTCGTCAAGAAGTTCACTGACGACGTCGTGCAGGACGCCCTTGGCAAAGAGGTGACGAAGTCCCTCAAGCCCAGCGAAGAGATGATCGGCATCGTCAATCAGCGGCTGGTCGATCTCATGGGGCCGGTGGACAGCCACCTGATGATGGTCGATCCGGGGCCGACGGTCATCATGATGTGCGGCCTGCAGGGCTCGGGCAAAACCACCACCTGCGGCAAGCTGGCGGCCTACCTGAAAAAACGTGGCAAGAACGTCATGGTCGCGGCGGCTGACCTGCAGCGACCTGCTGCTGTGGAACAGCTTCGCATCACCGTTGAAGGCGTTGAAGCCCAAGCCAAAGGCAACGCCAAAGTCGAGTTCTACGGCGAACCGGACAAATGTGCTGAGTACGGCAAAGCCACCGGCGTGGCGGTCGGCGTGTGCCAGCGCGCGCTCAAGGCGGCGCGGGCCAACCGCAGTGATGTCTTGATTCTCGACACCGCCGGCCGTTTGCATATTGACAACGACCTGATGGGTGAGCTTGACGGTATCAACCGCACGCTCAAGCCACACCAGATCTATCTCGTTGTTGATGCCATGGTCGGTCAGGATGCAGTCAACTCTGCAAAGGCCTTCCACGAACGCCTGGCAATCGACGGCGTGATCCTCACGAAGTTCGATTCCGACACTCGCGGCGGTACGGCACTCTCGGTGAAGATGGTCACCGGTGCGCCGATCAAGTTCCTCGGCGTGGGCGAGAAGTTCGATGCGCTGGAAGAGTTTCACCCCGAGCGCATGGCCAGCCGCATCCTCGGCATGGGCGATGTCGTTTCGCTGGTGGAAAAGGCGCAGTCGGAAGTCAGCGAGGCGGAAGCCGAAGCCATGGCCGAGAAGATGGCCAAGGGCAAGCTGACGATGGACGACTTCCTCAAGCAGCTCAAGTCCATTCGCCGCATGGGTCCCATGAAACAGCTCATGGGCATGCTGCCGGGCATGGGGTCGATGATGAAGAACGTGGACATCGATGACAAGCAGCTCGATCGCCTCGAAGGCATTGTCAACTCAATGACCAAGGCAGAGCGCAATGACATCAACTTGCTGAACAAGTCACGCATCAAGCGCATCAGCAAAGGCGCGGGCACGACACCAGCCGAGGTCAACAAACTCACGAAGCAGTTTGAGATGATGCAGAAGGTCACCAAGCAGATGTCCGGCAAGGGCGGCCTTGGCAAGATGAAAGCGATGAAAGAGCTTTCTCAAATGGGCGCAGACGGCGGCCTGGGCATGAGCGGCCTGCCATCGTTCGGCAAGGGCTCAACCAAAACCGCCAGCCGTCGCAGCGGCTTCAAGCAACGCAAGAAACGCCGCTGAATCTCCCGCCGCTTGCGGTGTAGTGCGGACGACCCAGTGAAGTTCGCTCAACTGCACGGGAGTTCCGCGAGATGAACGGTGAACGGGCCACGGTAGTCAAATCGCGACCTCCGCCGATCCTCGTCGCGTGCATCGACAAAGTCGCCGACAATTGCCAGTTCGATGCGGAGTCGCTTTTCGTCCGCTTCGATCACGCGAACGCGCGCGTGCTCAATATGGTCAGTGTCGGTTGTTCCCGGCAGATAGCCGGCGGTTTGCCAGAGGTGCAGCGATCGATCGAGCGTGAGTTCGATCCACTCATCAAGCTGCCAATCGTGCGGCAGCGTGATGAAGGCAAGCGTTCGAAACGGATGGGCCGAGGAGCGCAGGCCAGACGTCATGCCGTCCTCAAGGCCGATGACGAAATCGTCGCCTTCATCAACCCTCGGGAGGAAGCGGCCTTCGTTAACCGAAGCGTTTTGCCAGAAGTTGCGCTTCACGTATTCAATGCCCGACGCCCTACCGAACATTTCCAGACAGAGCTCAACGAGATCAGAAGACGGCAACAGCCGGCCGCCCGGTGTGGTCACGTGTGCGTTGAACGCAGCCAGGGCGGCATCATGGGGTTCTCGTAACCCGAGCCATGCATCGCCCCACGCCTGCGCGTCATTACGCTTGGCGCGCCACAACGCGGTCCTTGCTTCAAAGTGCGTCTTCGCCGCCGCGCTCAGTTGTTCATATTGGTCGTGCACTTGGGCATCCGGCTGGGCATCGTCGAGAATGCTGTTGATCTGCTCAAGCGCGGCGGTCTTCTGCTTGACGAAGTGTCGCAATTCGTCCGCCTTGTCATCGCCGACTGCGAACACCAGGCCACAGGCGAAAGCAAGAGTCACAAATCCAAATGTTACGTCCGTGCCGCGATGACGCATAAGGTATTGCTCCTAAATGGAAGTGGAGTGCATCGCATCGGTTGCGATACCTTTCGTCACTCATTGTAGCCGCTGGCGACGCGCCGCCTTCGGTAAATGTGACCATCGCGAAATCAAATCAACCCGCGATCGGCGAAGCGAACATCGTGCTGCAGCCAAATCCCCGATGAGCTGTTGTCGGTGCTCTAGTCGATCGGCAACGGGTCCGCTGCCTCGCCGCGTGTCCAGGCGCGAATCTTCGGTAGCACCACATCGGTGATCAGGATCTTCAAGCATGCTGCGACCGGAATCGCCAGCAACATGCCATAGATGCCCATGCTCGAACCCCCTGCGATCACCGCGACGATGATGGTCACGGGATCAAGGTTGGTCGCCTTACCCGCGATCATTGGCGTGATCGCGTAGCTCTCAATCGCCTGCACGATCACGAACACAAGTGTCGGCCAGAGCAGAATCGCCCACAGCGGCATGTTCAACCCGCCATCAGGATCAAGCTGCGCAAACAGCAGCAGTCCCACTGCAATCGGCACCCCGATGATGCCGAGAAACGGCACCGCACAGAACAACCCGATGATCAGCCCCAGCACGATTGCATAGGGCACACCAACCAGCCACCAGCCGAACGCGAACATGACTCCCATAAGCAGACTGATGATGATGCGGCCGCGCACAAAGCCAGCGATCACGCGATCCATCTTGCCAAGCAGTTGCAATGTTCGTTCGCGGTTGGCTTCGGGGATCAAACCCTTGCCGAAGTCCGTGATTCGCGGGTACGACATACTGAAGAAGAAAAAGTAGAACGGGATGAGAAACGCAAGGAAGCCGAATCCGATCAGCGTGAGCAGGACACCCCACACCGCATCAGCGCCGCCCATCGCCAACCGCAGCCAATTGTTTGCCCATCCGCCTGTTTCGACAGTTTGCGGCTCGAGCGCCAGCCGAGTCTCTTCACGCACAATCTCGCGAATCCACTGTTCATCGTGAATGTCCTGAATCGCAGCGGGTACATCTTCCGGCTCAGTGGGAAGGTCAACCTCATCCAGTTCGT
This sequence comes from Phycisphaeraceae bacterium, assembly GCA_003562195.1. Taxonomy (GTDB): domain Bacteria; phylum Planctomycetota; class Phycisphaerae; order Phycisphaerales; family SM1A02; genus PWVT01. The sequence goes on from PWVT01000096.1 coordinate 5,937, forward strand.
CAAGCACACCGTTGTCTTCCGACGACGCGTCGTCATCCCCGAGAATAGACCGCTGCCAGTCGTCATACATGTCCCGGTACTCTTCCGGCACCCAATTCCAGACGACCGCTGCGCGATCCTGAAACTCGCCGGCCCGGATGTCCTGCACCAGACGCGTGGTCTGCCCCACCACCGCCATAGTGACGATGAACATGACCACCGCCACGACCAGCCCCACACTGCACATCAGGCCGCCGACAACCACCGCGCGGTTGTAACGGGTGCGCTGCACGACGTAGGACACAATCGGTTCAAAGAGATATGCCAACAGCAACGCCACCAACAACGGCACCGTGACAGCGCGGAAGGCGTAGCCCAGCCAGAACAAGCTAACAATTGCGGCAATAAACAGGACATCACGGACGGCCTGAAACTGCCACAAGTGCAATTTCGCGAATGCCGGTGCTTCAGCAGGATCGGTCTGGGGGCGCTGGTCGCGCTCTTTCATGCCAAACAGATTACCGCCAAAGCTGCATTATCCGCAAGCGATGAGGCGGTCCGCACATCAGTTCGGGCCGATTCGCGCTACGAGGTCCTCACGCGCAAACGCTTCTTCGAAGTTATACACGCTCCGGAAGTCTTCAATGGAATCTTCTTCAGTGCGCATCATCAACCCGGCATCAATCATGGCAAAGACGATGCGGCCAAAATCATCCGTGCGGGCGATATGCCAACTGCTCAAGACGGCGGGTGCCAACAGGCCGTAGCGATCAATTGCGAAATCACGAAGTCCCAAGCACAGTTCCTGGCCGGTGATGTGACGATCCGATTCATCAAGGCGGGCATCGTTCTGCAGGTGCTGAACGGTATAGCTCAAACCATCGCGCACAAAGTCGAACGCCTCAATGGGATATGGTCCATTTTCAGTCAGGATTCCAGCCAAGTCCTGTGGCTTTTGATATTGCGTCATCGGTGAAACAGTCCTCTGCAAGCAGAATCGATCGTGGCGTACGTGCGGTACGATCCCGATAAAACCCGTTAAGCAAAATAGGGTGTAATTCTAGACCATGTCAACATGAGAGGAAGACATTGTGTCGTAGAAAAAAGCGAAGTGGCTCTTTTGCCCATTCACCTGCATAATCGACACCGATACGAGGGCTGGAGACGATTGAATCATGTGCAACGCTAACGACTTCCTGCTCGATCCATAGCCGGGAGCTATCTGTGAGCGATTCTCCATCAAAATCACGATCAATAGCCATGGCCTGCGTGAGCTTGCCCGGACCAGAGCACAGATCATGTTTTTTCAGCTCGCGACGTAAGGTCCGACCGCCCACGCGATTGCGAAGCATTGTTTCACATGCCTCCAATGGCTCCAGGGCACGAATCAACACCGCCGTGCCATCGCCTGCCGCACCGCAAACGACGTTGAGACAGTGATGGATGCCGTAAATCATGTACACATACGCATGGCCACCGGGCAGATACATGGATTCATTCCGAGCGGTGCGCCTTCCATTAAACGTATGTGCTGCTGCGTCATGCAGACCGAGATACGCCTCGACCTCGACGATCGTCCCGCTCAGCCGCTCGCCGTCGAACACGCGCACCAGCCGTTGACCGAGAAGATTCCTCGCCACTGTCACCGCATCATCTTCAAACTGGGTAAACCGCATCATCGCATCGGACCCATAATCCATAACGGTGGGTCGTTACGAACAAGCACATCAGCAAGCGTGCGGCCAGGCAATGCGAGCAAACCGGCGATCGGCCCTGGTGAAAGATCAACCAACGATGGATCAACCCCCAATCCCACCGCGCCATTGACTGTCGCCATCCGCAGCAGTGACGCACTCTCTCCTCCATCGCGGCGATACAGGTATCGCATTTCATCCAATACGCTGATGCGTTCCGGGGTGTCAAGACAAACCATGCTGTCAGTACCAAGCGCAACATTCACGCCGGCCTCAAGCATGTCACGATATCGGTGTGGCGGATGCCCGTTGTGCGGGGGACCGAAGTATGCACTGGATCGTGGGCAGTAAGCAACTGTTGTCCCGAGTTCTGCCAGAACTTGTATTTCGGCATCACCCACATAGTTGAGATGGGCAGCAACACACTGATTCGCTGCCAGCGTTTCCGCCAACAATTGCACAGGATGGGCGTTCTGTGCTGTGATGCTATCGTCCCACACGTTCAACGTTTTGAGCAGTTCTGCAAACGCACCGTCGCCATCACGACAGAACTGCAACTCATCCAGCGACTCTGCGACATGAGTGGACAGTGGAAGGCCCAGGCGGCTCGCTGCAGCGTACAACTCCGGCCCACATGTGAATGGCGCATGAGGGCTGATGCCCAGCCGCACGCCATCCGCGTCGTGTTGCACAGAGTCAATCATGCTCTGCATGGTCTCGATCGACCCGGCCTGCCGCCGCCCCACACCAAACACTTCCAGGTAGCTGACCCCCGGCAATCCGCCTAGCCGCATGGCATGAAGCGGCTCGAGCGACCATTCTCCAGCAATGTCGCCGGCAAATGCTGTCCCACCAGCACGAGAGAGCGCAACCCCTTGCAGCACGGACTCACGAATTCCCTGTCGCGTGGTAGTGGCCCGTTCGGCGAGAATCCGCCCCAACCAGTCAGCAAAGTGCCCTTCGTAGGGCAATGGACCGATGTGTGTCAGATCCAGATGCGAATGGGCGTTGACCAGCGCGGGCGTCACCACGTGGTCTTCAAAGGCGATCTTCTGTGCTTCAGCAACCGCTCCGATGTCTTGTGGACTGCTGCTGGCAACAATTCGCTCGTTTTGGAGCAGGATGGCGCCTGGCGCGTGGCAACGGCCGGCACCGTCGAAAACCATCGATGCGACGACGAGTTGGGTGGTTTCGTTCATGAAATCTCTTGCATCAAGCCGATCAAAAATCCGATAATGTCCGTGCAAATCGGCTGCATTGGTGTAGCATACGGACCCGCTGAAGTTTCGTCCGGTCGCAATGCCCCTTCAGTGGCTCAAGAAACAGCGAGATTAGAGGATTTCACCATGATTCGTGTTGCACGAACGACCATCTGGACTTTGTTCGCCGCAGTTCCCATCGCAAGTTTTGTCGGCTGTGTCCCACAGGATCGATATGACCAGTTGCTCAGTGCGAACCGCAGTATGGAAGAGCAGCTTGTCCGAATGGAAAGTGATCGTGATGCTGCGCGATCCAACCTGGAAACCGTCCAGAGTCAGCTCAACCGAGCTTCGGTCAACCTCAACGAGTTACAAGCTCAGAATAGTCGGCTGTCTCGTGATCTTGAACGCATGGGGGGCGATTACGATGATCTGCTCCGTCGTGTGAGTGAACTGGAGATCGGCCCCCTGCCGATTGAGGTTGAAGATGCAATTGCAAAGCTTGCAGAATCGCATCCCGATGTGTTGACCTTTGATGCCCGACGCGGCCTGCTTCGATTCGCCAGCGATTTCACCTTCGATCTGGGCTCCGTAGCCCTTCGATCTGAGGCCACTGAAACGCTACGCTCACTCGCGGAAATTCTCAACACCGAAACGGCACGCCAGTTTGAAGCAAGAATTGTTGGCCACACCGACAATGTCCGTATCAGCCGGGCAGAGACGCTTCGCAATCACCCAACGAACGTTCATCTTTCTGTCCATCGAGCCATATCCGTCCGTGATGAATTGGTGAGCAATGGTGTCAATGCGGTCCGCCTGCAAGTCGCTGGTTACGGTGAGCACCGCCCCATCGTCCCCAATCGAACCGGTGGAACGGCTGAAAATCGTCGCGTGGAAATCTTCCTCGTACCAATGCCGGATGATCTGGACGTGACGGCACCGTCTGAACGTGCAGATGATCGTCCCTCGCAGCCGTCATCCCAGCGACGCACCGCGGAAGTTGAGCCAATGAAGTAATGTCGTTGTTCCACAATGCAGATGCTGCCACAGGACGCCCGAATCGGGCGTCCTGTTTATTTTTGGACTTCGATAGGGTGTCCAGCTCAGCTAAAATTGCTGGCATCGCGAAGCGGCTTTCGTTACACTGTCACGTGTCAGTGCTGCACATCTCGCCAGCGAACACGCGCTGCGGTCGATTCGGTGGTACATCACAGTTTCACTCGAGCGAGATGGACACCTGAGGAGAATGTTCGCGCCCTCTGAAGCGCACGCGAACATGACTGGAGTACGCTTTGGCGCGATGGGATTGACGTTCCATCGCGCATGTTTCACGGTTCGTCACCAACGGAGCCAAATGGAGTTTGATGATGTATAAAAGATTCGGACGTACAACCGGTGCGGCGGCTGCCTGTGCAGTCAGCTTGCTTGCAGCACCGGCAATTGCAGACAACCCAGTTCTCAGTGGAGAATACGGCTGGGAAGACGGAGAGGGAACCATCGTTGGGTTCTTCAACGATGTCTCCAACCCGATCAACACTGGCCCGATTGACGGGATCAATCCTCACAGCGGCGATCGCATGCTGCGTGTGACTCAGGCGGATGGTGAGTCCGACACCCCACAGGTGTACGTCGCCTACATCGAGCATCTTCAGGATGGCGATGTGATTCGGGCTAGCTTTCACGGCTACGACGACACCCCCGGCGAAAATCCGCGGATGCGAATCTGGTCGCACTATGCCGTCAGTGGCGATCCTCAAAGCTTTGCTGGATCACCACCATTAGCACAGCAAAACCAGCAATACACGTCCGGCATCGGCTGGGAACAACTCAGCCACGAATGGACCTTCAACAGTAACAACGGACAGCGTGATGCCTTTGTCATCGAAGTGCGCCTCTACACGAATGAAGACGACACACACTTTTACATTGACGATGTGGAAGTGGAAGTGCTTTGTGCTGGGAATCCCGACCTGACCATCACTTTTGCTGACTTTGATCCCATCGGTGATCCTGATGAACCGGGGCCGGAATGTGAACCGGATCGCCCCTGCGTTCCCCAGCCACTTGGTAGCTTTGGCTGGGAAGATGAAGTCTCCACCGCATTCAACACGACCGGCAACATCGTCGAGATCCAGAATACAGGTGAGATCAATGGCGTTCTCCCGTATGCCGGGGATCGCATGCTCTATCTCAAGCAAGGCAGTCCTTCAGGCACCCCGCAGGCCTGGGTAGCATTTATCGAAAACCTTGAAGACGGCGACGAAGTCAATGTCAGCATGTTCGCATATGACGATGAACCGGACGGCAACCCTGGAACCCGCATCTGTGCACATGGTGCCATTTCTGGTGATCCCAGCAGTGTGGTCAACCAGTTCGGCGGACAGAACCAGACCTTCACCTCGGGTATCGGCTGGGAGCAACTGAACGAAACCTGGGTCTTTGACAGTCTCGGCGGACAACGTGACGCCATGATGATTCAGGTTCGTCTGTATGCTTCAGGGGAGGACAATGAGTTTTACGTTGATGAGATCTCCGTCGAAGTCTGCTCGGACAACCCCAATGTCTCCGTGACTTTCCCCGATGACATCAAGCCGCCGGTTGATCGGTGCGAAGTACCTGATGATAGCCCCACACTTTCCGGCTCATTTGGCTGGGAAGACGGTGAGAGCACGATCCTCGGCTTTGATGACGCCCCTGACAATATCACGTCGGCAAATGTGACGGCACCTGAACCGGTCAACTCCGGTGATCACGCGTTGCGCGTCACTGAAGCCCCCCATGGTGGTACAGTTCCCAAGATCTTCCTGGCATACATCGAACATCTCGAAGACGGTGATGTCATCTTCGGCCGATTCAATACCTACGACGATGTACCTGACAGTACACCGCGCGTCCGCATTTGGGGACGCCGCGTGTTCTCCGGCGATGTCAACAGCTTCAGCCAGTCACTCGGCGGCAATGAAGAGTACTCCGCCGGTATCGGCTGGGAAGAACTCTGCCACACATGGGTGTTTGACAGCGGCCCGCAGGATCGTGATGCAATGGTCATCGAAGCACGAATCTACAGTGCTGATCCCAATTGTGAGGAGTGCTCGACCGATTACTACTTCGATGACATTGAAGTGCAGATCTGGGCTGGCCCCAACGCCACCATCACGTTCCCGGATGGTGTGGTCATCGGTGATCCTCCGCTGATCTGCCCGGCTGACATTAACAACAGTGGCACCGTCGATACATTCGACCTTTTCACGGTACTTGGTGCCTGGGGTACCTCCGATCCCGATGCTGATATCAACAACGACGGTACCGTGGACGGTCTTGACCTTGGTATCCTCCTCGCCTCGTGGGGCGCGTGCACCGAGCCGTATTTGCGACCCGCCATCGGCGAAGTGGACCTCGTCGTGGAAACCGTCGCGTTGCGATCCGGCATGAACCAGCATGAGATTTACGTCCAGTTGGATGATCCCAATGACGCGCTGGTGAATGTGTATGACGCCAACGTCAATTTCTCCGGCAGCTTCGATGCCAGTTCGTACATCGCCATCGGCCAGCAAAGCTTGCAGGTCATCCCTGATCCGAACTTCGATACGTTCGAGTTCGACTTTGGTATCGGAATGGGCGAAAATGCCGGCTGGTATAACGAAGACCCGGACAATGATCTTGGTCTTGCTGGCAGCTATCCCAACAACCGCGTGCTTATTGCCTCACTGACGATGGATCCAGCGGAAAGTGCGGAAGGCACACTGTCGGTTACGTATAACGATGCCGAGGGCCGCCCGATCTATGCCACCGCTTCGTTCGACACCACGGAACCTGCGGACACCTGCACCGGTGACCTCAACGGTGACGGGGTTGTGGATGTCTCCGACCTGCTTCAACTGTTGGGCAACTGGGGTTCATGCCCCGGTTGCGATGCGGATTTCAACGACGATGGTGTCGTGGACGTTTCTGACTTGCTCCTGTTGCTCGGCAATTGGGGAAGCTGCGACTAATTCGTACTTGCTTGTACTGATCTCACAGCGGGCACCCCATGCGGGTGCCCGCTTTTTTCATGCGTTTTACATCACCGTTTCGGGAAACCGCAGGAGTAGCGCAGCCCATTGGTAGTGACCTACCCTTCTCCACCGGCAACACCGGACGGCACAGTTCAATTCTCCTCACTTCGCAAGTGTTTGCCACGACATCCGGAGCATGCACATGACCTTAAAATCGCCAACGACCAGTTTCGGGTTTGCAGTTGCATGCGCCTGTGCTGCAGCGTGGGGTGCGTTGTCGCAGAGCGATGGACCTGTCCTGGTCCCCAATGACTTTGCCACGATACAGCAGGCGATTGATGCGGCTGAGGACGGCAGTGAGATTCTGGTTGCCCCCGGCACGTATACAGAAAATATTCTCATCGAGTTCAAGACCATCACGCTTCGAAGCGAGAGCGGCCCTGAGCACACGGTCATCCAGGCCGATGATGATCGGTTGCCTGTTGCACGTGTGTTCCTGACCGACACCGCGGGCGATGTCATCATTGATGGATTTACACTGACCGGCGGACGTGGTGGTCTATCGCTGGCATTTGCAGAAGTAGACATCATTGACTGCATCATTCAAGACAACACCGGCGGCTCTGGCATTGACATGTTCTGGAGTAATCTCAATATCGTTGACAGCCAGTTCATTGAAAACGGCGATAGCAATATTACTGGCGGAGGCATTCGATGTGATTTCAGCTTCATAACACTGCAGCACGTGACAATGGCACGTAATCGCGCATCTCTTGGCGGCGCGATACACCTGATTGAGACCAACGCACATCTTCATGCTTGCACCTTTGATAAGAATGAAGCAGATGACGGTGGAGCGCTGGCTATCGCGCTGGCAACAGTGAGCGTTTTCGACACGAATTGGTCGGGCAATACCGCACTCAATGCCGGCGGTGCGATCTTTGTCGAAGATACTATTGGCACAACGCTGAGCATCGACAACTGCTCGCTCAGCAGCAACACCGCAACGCAAGGCGGCGGCATCTGGATTGGCACGGCTGCCATCGTTGATGTCGCTGCAAGCAGCTTCTGTGGCAACAGCGTCGACCACATTGATGGCAGATGGAACGATCTGCAAGGCAACACGTTTCAGGATCATTGCCACGCGACCGGCGATCTCAACGGCGATGGCGTCGTCGATATCTCGGATCTGCTCATCCTCCTCAGTGCGTGGGGCCAATGCCCGAATGACGAACCATGCTACTCTGACCTCAACGGCGATGGTGTGGTCGATACCGCCGATCTCATGATCCTGCTCGCCAACTGGAGTTGAGCGTTCCATCATTCATCGTGCAACCGTTCCAATTGCCTCGTCCAACACACGCAGCAGGAATGCGATGTCATCAGAAGTGATGCACATTGGCGGCTTGATGCGCAGTACGTTGCCGAAGTAGCCGCCCTTTCCGAGCAGCAACCCCATGTCCTTGGCGCGTTCAAACACTTCGGCAGTCTGCTCAGATGCCGGCTCTTTGCTGGCGCGATTGGTCACCAGTTCAACGCCGAACATCAGTCCCCTGCCGCGCACATCGCCGATGAGTTCGTGCTGCTTCTGCAGCGCAAGCAAACCGTCGCGCAGTTGCTCGCCGATCGCCTTGGCGTGCTGCTGCACGTTTTCTTCCAGCAGCACATTCAACGTCGCCAGTCCTTGCGAACACGAAACCGGGTTGCCGCCGAAGGTGTTGAAGTGAATCGCCGTGGCCAGCGATTTGGCAATCTCCGGCGTGGTGACGACCGCTGCGAGCGGCGCGCCGTTGCCGATACCCTTCGCCATTGTCACGATGTCCGGCGTCACGCCGTGTGACTCGAACCCCCAGAACGAATCACCCGTGCGGCCGAAGCCGGTTTGCACTTCATCAGCAATGCACACGCCCCCCGCTTCGCGCACATGCGCATATGCCGCCGCCAGGTATCCTGCGGGCATCTCCACTGCGCCGCCCACACCTTGAATCGGCTCCGCGATAAACCCCGCCACCTTACCCGGCGTGGCGTGGCGGATGACGCTCAAGACATCATCCGCATATTTTCGCCCCGCATCCGCATCGTCATACCCGAACGGCCCACGGAAACGGTCCGGCAGAACCGCATGGTGCACACCGAAACTATGCGGCACGTTGTGCTTCCAGGTGCTATGGGCCGTCAACGCCATCGCGCTGTTCGACCCGCCGTGATACGCATTGCGCAGCGCGATCAGATCGAAGTTGCCCGTATGCGCTCTCGCCATCAGCGTTGCCAGGTCATTCGCCTCGCTGCCGGAGTTGGTGAAGTACACCACGCTCAGGTTTGAATCCTTCGGAAACGTCGAAGCCAGCTTGGTCGCAAACTGCGCGATTGTCGGGTGCAAATAGATTGTCGTCGTGTGCTGCAGCGTTGCGTTCTGTTCGTGCACGGCCTTGATCACCTTCGGGTGACAATGCCCCACGCTGACCGTGACGATTCCCGCAATCGCATCCAGGTATCGCCTGCCGGTTTCATCCCAGAGATACTGCATTGACCCTTCAACGATCATCACCGGTTCGCGGTAGTACGTCACCAGCGCCGGCGAGAGATGCGTCTTTCGCATCGCCAGCGCCTCGGCCTTGCTCGGCCCGGTGTACGGCTGTGGCGTGTGATCACACGCGGGAAGTTGCGGTTGGGTCGTGGCCTGAGTCATGATTTCTGTCCGTGCATTGTGCAACTGTGTAAAGCGACCGCCCGCGCATCGGCCCGAAACGCACACGCTTCGCCAATGCCACACCAATAAACCGCCTGGAATTGTAAGTGCCGCCGAACAGTCCCGGGGCCATATCGCACCTTTTGGCCACACATCTGGCCACATACCGCACCACGTCCAACCACCCCAGAGTCTCCACAACCGCCTTCACAGGTCCGAACAAAGAATATACCGCAACAATTGGCCACCCCTGCAATTCCTTGGTACCGCAATGAACAGAGCAGCGAATTCCAAACCGCTGCCAATGTGAGACATACGACCCTCGCGAAACTCAGTGCCAATGTATTCAGTGTTTGTACGGTACGCACACTCCCAGTATGCCACGATATCCCGTCAATGCAAACAGAAACACACGTTTCTTCCCCACGCACTCTCATCATCAGCAGTAGAGACCACGACCAAACCAGAGCAGGCCGCACCATGCTGAGAATCGCGTCACACGTAACACTGATGGGCCAGATTCAAACGTACAGCCGCCGCTTCCTGACTGGATTGCTCATTGCATCAGCCAGTGTCGTGACATCCGCCTCGACGACGTGATTTGCCCACCGGAATTGGGCGAAGCATGCGATCACATGCAACGTGTAATTTTCATGCGACACGCATCCGGGGCAGCGATGAAGCATGGCTCCTCGGCATGCCGCGCCCGGCCAGTGATGCAAACACTGGATGTCTGTCTACAAGAGCATGATGAAGGTGCGATGACCATTTGAGAAAAAGTGTGGCTTTTCTCTCGCTTGGCGAATCTGAGCTGAAATGCGCCGCGAACCGCGAACTAGGAAACATAACGGCTGTGCTCACTTCTCAACGCCCGTGCAGCCGCAACTAAACCCGTTGTGGAAAGGGTCCAATTCATGAAAACAAAAGAGCTTGTAAGCGTGATGTCTGTGACATCGTTGTCGTTCGTTGCCATGGCTTCAGCAGCGGACATTGCAGTTCCCCAGGATGCGGCGACGATCCAGGCCGCGATCGACCTCGCGCAGGACGGCGACCGCGTGCTGGTCAGTCCCGGTACGTATGCCGAACAAATCAACTTCGCCGGCAAGAACATCACCCTCGAATCCACGGATGGTGCTGGTGTCACGACCATTGATGGTGAAGGCAACCTCGGCTACGTCATCACTCTGACCTCCGGCGAAGATGTTCTGCTGCGCGGCTTCACCATCACCGGCGGCTTCGGAGAAGCCGGATCAATCAACGGACCGGGAGCAGGCCCCG
>PWVT01000026.1 GCA_003562195.1 Phycisphaeraceae bacterium
ATACAAGATGTAGACCCCATTTGTAATTAACAACTCATGGTCTTTAACACTGCAGAAATAACTCTTTCCTGATCTTCTGCAATAAGGTTCGAGCCGGAGGGGAGGCAGACACCGACAGCGAACAGCCGGTCGGAGATACTCAACTCCGGCTGGTGTGGGTAGTAACGGCATCCGGCAAAAAGTGGCTGGCGATGCATAGGCTTCCACACCGGCCGGGCTTCAATGTTTTCAACTTCCAGGGCCTTGATAACATCGATTGGGCGGAGACTTGCTTTCGTTGGATCGATGGTCATAACCGACAGCCAGCGGTTGGAGCGACCAAAGGGAGCCTCAGGCATGAAGTCAACCCCTTCTCTCCCGCCCAGTGCCTCCTTGTAACGTGAGAATACCTTCCGTCTTGCTTCTACCCGCTCTTCAAGCACCCGGAGCTGTCCCCGCCCGATACCGGCGAGTATATTACTCATGCGGTAGTTATAGCCGATTTCGGTATGTTCATAATGAGGTGCGGGATCGCGGGCCTGGGTCGCCCAGAAACGGGCTTTGCTGATCGCTTCTTCATCATCGGAAAGGAGCATGCCACCTCCGCCGGTGGTGATGATTTTATTTCCATTGAAGGAGAGGATACTGTAGCGTCCAAGCGTTCCGCTCTTTTTCCCCCGGTAGGTGGCACCTAAAGATTCGGCTGCATCCTCTATGATGGGAACCCCAAAACTCTCACATAGGGAGAGAATGGGGTCGTAATCGGCACTCTGTCCGTAGAGGTTTGCGACCACAACCGCACGGGGTAACCTTCCAAGCTGTTCTGCTTCCTGTAAGGCTCGTTCCAATGCAACCGGGGACATATTCCATGAAGCAGGTTCTGAGTCGATGAATACAGGTATCGCCCGTTCATACAGAATGGGATTGGCACTGCCGATAAACGTAAGAGAGGAGCAAAACACCGCGTCCCCCTCCCCCACACCTACAAGTTTCAGGGCAAGATGCACGGCTGCGGTCCCGGAACATAAAGCCAGTGCCGCCTGAGATCCGACATATGATGCCATTTCTCCTTCAAACCCATCAACATTGGGGCCAAGGGGGGCAACCCAGTTTGAGGCAAAGGCTTCCCGGACATATTCCATTTCGAACGTTCCAAGATGGGGAGGAGAGAGATACATGCGAGGCTGTGTGGTCTTCATTGAATCTCCAGTAACTTACGTTTTTATCGCCACGTGTTTGATAACCCTGGCGGGGACCCCCACCGCCACCACGTAATCAGGAATATCCCGTGTAACCGCCGCTCCAGAGCCGATAACCGACCATTTTCCAATCTTCACCCCCGGTTGTACCGAAGACCCAATCCCGACAAGGGTGCCTTCTCCCACACTCACCCGGCCGCCCAAATGGACACCGGGTGCCAGATGGGCACAATCGGAGATGATACAATCATGATCGACCGTCGCTCCGGAATTGATAATGGCATGATTTCCAACCACCGTATCTATGTGTATCACCGCACCACCGATAACCATTGAACCGGGTCCGATGTGCGCAAATTGTGACACAATGCTGTTTGGGTGTACCGCTGTACAAAATGCATGTTTCAATTTCGATATTCGGGAAACGAGAACATACCGGCTGCGATTATCACCAACAGCGATGATCACCCTGCACTCACCAGGCTTATGGTCTCCGAAACATTCTATGCCCCCTAAAAAAGGGTATCCATGAAAGGAGCATTTTCTCTTGCGGGGATCATCATCGACAAACCCTAACACCTTCTTGCCCTCTAAAAGCAAGCTATCTAAAACAACCTTGCCATGACCCCCCGCCCCATAGATGACGACCGGACAGTCTTCATCTCTCATATCACAGTACCCTTACCTCTCGGCATTTCTTCCCTGAAATCTCGGTATCGTCGCATGGCCCTCAGCGCTGATTCCCTCCCTCTTCACCACCTGTATCACAGTCAGCCAGAGTATCTTACAATCCAATCCGATACTCCAGTTATCCACATACCACAGATCATACTCGAACTTCTCCTCCCAGGTAATAGCGTTTCGCCCGTTCACCTGGGCCCAGCCGGTGATCCCCGGCCTCACTTTGTGTCTTCTCGCTTGCTTTGCGGTATACAAGGGGAGATACTCCACAAGGAGCGGCCTTGGCCCCACCAGGCTCATGTCCCCCCGCACAACATTCCACAGCTCCGGCAGCTCATCCAGGCTGCATCTGCGCAATGTCTTCCCCAGGAGAGTTATGCGCTCCGCATCAGGGAGCAGCTGCCCCCTCCCATCCCGTGCATTTCGCATGGTGCGAAATTTATACAAGGTAAAGAGCTTCTCCCGCCATCCCGGCCGGACGTGACGAAACAATACGGGTGACCCCAGCTTCCAACGCACCAAAACCGCCAGCACCCCCAGAAGCGGTGAGAGAACTACCAACAAAAGCCCGCCGAACAGTATATCCAGAAAACGCTTCACAGCCATTTTCCCCACCGGTACCTCACTCCCGCCCCAGTAAACCCATTGCGGCATTGATCGTCTCATTCACCGCATGGACATCGTATTTCTCGGCAACGAACTTTCTGCTGTGCCTCCCCATGCGGGGTATCAACTCGGGCTCCCGGATGAATGTCTCCATCACCTCAACGAGTTTTTCCACATTTTTCACCGGTACGAAAAACCCGTTCACCCCATCTACTACCGTCTCCCGGCACCCCGGGGCATCGGTGGTAATAACCGGTCTCCCCATCGCCATCGCTTCAATCACCGAGCGGGGAGTGCCCTCACGGTAAGAAGGTAATACATATACCGAGGATTCGGCAAGAACAGGGCGTACATCATCTGTCTTCCCCCGGTAGTCGATGATCCCCTCCCTCACCCAAGAAGCTACTTCCTCTTTACCTAACGCATGCGGGTTTTCGTCGAACGGTCCCACAAGCAGAAATCGTATTTGTGGATACACCTTTTTTACGAGACGGGCAGCCTCAACATACTCACGTATCCCCTTGTCCCAAATCAACCTGGCAATGAGAAGAAAGGTAACCGTATCTTTCGGTAAAGGGGCGGGTGAGAACCTCTCCAGGTTCACACCGGAACCGTTGACCAACTCCGTTTTCTCAGAAGGTACAATTTTCCATTGCTCGAAGCACCGCCGGTCATCCGGATTCTGAAAAAAAACGAGGGTGTTACGCCGTAAAGCCAACCTGTACATGAAAATCGAAAGACGACGTACCAGCTTGCGCAGGAAAGAATCGCCCGAAAACAGGTACCCCAATCCCGTCATAAGAGAATAGACCCTGCATGTTTTCACGGTACGCGCTGCGAAAGAACCGTAAATCACAGGTTTTACGGTGTATAAAAACGCTAGATCAGGCCATTCTTTCCTGAACAACTTCACGAGAGCATACATTCCTCCGATGTCTTTCAGCGGGTTCAATCCTGTTCTCGACAGCGGTATTTCAACATACTGTACACCGCGAGCTTCCAATTCCTCCTTTGCCTCGTTTCCCGGAGCGGCGGCGACTACGTGATGCCCCATGGCTTTCCATGAATCGATGAGCTCTCCCCGGAAATTGATCAAGGATGAATTCATTCCGGCAACAATGAGAATTTGCATGCTCTGGAAACTCTTCCTCCCTTGTGCTCAGGGTATACCCTTCTCGCTGCATTCACCCTGTATGCATATCCATTACCTACAGTGATAGGAAAAACGAGTGTCTGCACACCTCACTCACTCCTAATACGGCCTTTGATCAACGCTAAACTCTACACCGCTCTTATGATACCACTCAACGGAGCGGTGCAGCCCTTCTGCCAGTCCGATCTGCGGTTGCCATCCCAGAAGTTCCCTGGCTTTTCTTATATCCGCCCAGGTTGCTGTGACGTCAGTGCGCTCAAAATCACGGTACTCGATACTCGCCTTGTTCCCGGTCAAATCTTCTATCCGTTCGATGACTTCGTTCAGGGAATGTGGATCATCCGAGCCCAGGTTAATGATCTCATACCCTGAGACCGAAAGCGCACTCACCGACCCCCGTGCGATATCCTCGACATAGGTAAAATCCCGGCTCTGGGTCCCGTCTCCATATACCACAACCGGTTGACCTTCGCTTATCCACTTGATAAAGCGGAATATGCTCATATCCGGGCGCCCGGCTGGTCCGTAAACGGTAAAATACCGCAGCACCGCCACATCAATTCCATAGAGATAATGATAGGTATAAGCGAGGACTTCTGCTCCTTTTTTACTCGCGGCATAGGGAGATATGGGCGTATTGACCGGCAAGTCCTCCCGAAAGGGCATCTTTTGCCCCGCATAGAGTGAGGAGGTCGAAGCCAGGACAAACTTTTTCACCCCGAAATCCCTGCATAGATCCAGCAAATTCAACGTTCCTATAACGTTGGTTGCCACATACCACTCAGGATTATGCAGGCTCGCCCTCACTCCGGCCCGGGCCGCCAGGTTCAGCACCGCGTCAAAGGAATGAGTACCCGTAAAGATATGTCTGATGAGTTCCCTCTCCTCGATATCCCCGTGCACACAACGAAAACCCTTAAGTTCCTTCAGGCGAGCAAGGCGGTACTCCTTCAAGCACACATCGTAGTAGTCATTCATATTGTCCACGCCCACCACGCTATGCCCATCCCGCAGGAGAAGTTCAGTCACGAAACTGCCGATAAACCCGGC
>PWVT01000172.1 GCA_003562195.1 Phycisphaeraceae bacterium
AGCGAGTATCGCCCCTGCCGCTCCGGATCGGCTTCGACACTGAGCACGGCCTCGCCCGGTTCATGATCGAGCACGAGTCGCCACTGCTCTGCCGTGGCCTGTTGCAGGAGTGCGCTCTTGCTGAGCATGTTGGTGTACGGTTCCATGTCGTAACCCATTGAAAACGCAGCGTTGACGTGGTTCACCGTCGGCATTACATCGCCGGGGAAACACACGATGCCGCGTTCATCAGAAAAACGAACGGCCTGTTGGCCCCACGTGTGGCCGGGCATCGGCTGTACGATGATCCCGCTGCCTGCGATGATCTCCGCTTCACCGTCGATGCAATGAATCTGTTCGCGCACCGGATCAAGATGGTTTCGCAGGTACGTGCGCGTCATCGTGGACTTGTTCGCAAGCGCATCATCCCACTCGATCTGCTGCACATGAATGGTCGCATTGGGGAAGCTCGACACCGCTTCACCCGATTCATCCAAATGCGTCAAGCCGCCAGCGTGATCGAAGTGCAGATGCGTGACGATGATGTGGTCGATCTCGGCCGGGTCGGTGTTGACTTCGCGAAGTGCGTCGAGAATGGTGCGCTGCTCGAGTGCGAAGATGGATCGTTCCTTTTCAGCCCACTTGCTGCCGTAGCCGGCTTCGATGAGGACTTTGCTGGAGCTGTCATCGAGCAGCAGGCAGTTGGTTTGCAGGGCGATGCGGTTGGCATCGTCTGGCGGCGCGATCTTGGCCCAGATGGGTTGGGGAACGACGCCGAACATGCTGCCGCCGTCCAGGCGAAACGCACCGGCACGAAGGAGTTTCCAAGACCATGTGTGGGGCATGTGCGGAGTGTACCGTGCGGCAATCAGCGTTGCCCGATGAACTACTGCTTTAACGCCGCTCTTCCTCACGCAGTTGTTCCAGTAGGTCGCGTGTGCCGTGACGATCGCACCACGCTTCGACATACGGCCAGTCGATGTCGTCTCCCTGCGCATCGATGATTGCTCTTACGTCCTGAACATCCTTCGCGCGATTCGCCTTGGCGGACCAACGTACCTTTTGCACGATGATGTCCTCAGCCGTTGGTACATGGGCCGTCGTTCCTTGCACCGTCCCGGATCGCTTTCTGCGGAATCGTTCCTGATTGTGTTCATCATCCGTCAGCAGGAAGAGTACGATGCCGAATGGAAGCCCATCGACGTTCAAATTGTAGCGATAGGTGTAAGTTATGGTGTCAAACCGCATTTGCGGATCAACGCGGATTTCTTTCGGTAGCGATTCAAACAGTTTCTTGAGTTCTTCCGGCTGCGCGTCAACGACGAAATCGACGTCCTGCGTCGAACGTGGAACTGCGTAGAGATTCGTTGCAAAAGAACCGGTGACAATGTAGTTGATGCCCGAGGCGTTGAGTGTCTCGAGCATCGCGACGACGACCTCGCGCGGGGTCACGGGGATCGCTCCAGATGACGGGCACGCGACAATCGCTCGCTTAGGACTCGGTCAACCTCTTCATCGCTGGCGGATGGAAACTGCATACGGATTCCGTCCTTTGCCACGGAACATGCATATTCAAAGAGGTCTGCTCCAGCAAGAAAGCGCTGCTCAAAGGTCATCGCCTTGGCACGTTCGATCTTCGCGAGGTCAACTGCGCGAATCTGCTCAGGTGTTGAGCCCATCGTCATTCTCCATCAGCCAACCAGCGCCGTCGGATCTTCCAGTAGCTTCCTTACGGTATTGAGGAACCGTGCGCCTTCGGCGCCATCGACCACGCGATGGTCGCAGCTCAGACTCAGCGGCAGCACCTTGCCAGCATAGAACGAGCCGTTCTTCGTCAGCACCTTTTCGTACGCTCGACCCGCAGCAAGAATGCCGACTTCGGGATAGTTGATGATCGGCGTGGCGAACATGCCGCCGTAGCTGCCGACGTTGGAAATCGTGAACGTGCCGCCGGTAAGCTGCTCGCGTGGAACACTGCGGTTACGGCATTGCGCAGCCAGTTCGCCCACACCTTCAGACAACTGGACAAGACTCATCTGATCGGCATTGGCCAGCACCGGCACCATCAGCCCGTGGTCGGTGTCCACCGCGATGCCGAGGTTGACCACGCTCTTGAGCAGGATCTCCTCGTTAGCGTCATCGACATTCGCGTTGATGGCGGGATGTTTGCGCAGGGCCTTGCTGACAGCGATGCAGATAAACGGCAGCAAGCTGAGTTTCTGGCCGAGCACCGCTGCATACTCGCGCCGCTTGGCGTCAAGTGCGGTGACATCCACTTCATCTACAACGGTAAAGTGAATCGCTGTCTTGACGGAAAGGTCAAGTGCCTGGGCAATCTTGCGGCGAACGCCCCGGAAGGGGATGCGTTGCGCGATGCCGTCGGTGGGGATGGCGATTTCGGGTCTGGGCTTGGGCGACGCGGTGGCTGCGGCGCGCGTGGCTGGCGCGGATGAGTCGCCACCCGTGAACGCTTCGACATCACTTGCGGTCACGCGGCCGCCACGGCCGGAGCCGGGGACCTGATTGATGTCAACGCCCAGTTCGCGTGCGATGCGGCGCACAGCCGGCGTTGCGAGGGCCTTGCCCTGCGTTGCTTTGCCGTTGGAGGTGTCCTGTCGGCGTGCGAATCGCTGGGAGATGGTCAATTCGCCGGAAACGTTGCCGACGACGGTGCCCGCGTCTTCACGATCACCCGCATCTTCGCTTTGCTTCGCCTCGGCTTGCTCCTTCATCGGCGGGCGGGCTTCCTCGACGGACTCTGCGCGGACCTGTTTGTCGGTCTGAGCGCCACCGCCGCCGCTGATGTCGTAGGTCACAAGGATGGAGCCGACATTGATGATTTCACCCGGCTTGCCTTTGAGTTCCTTGATCACGCCGGCCCAGGGTGTGGGCACTTCGACCAGCGCCTTGTCGGTTTCCATCTCGGCGATGGTCTGATGTTCCTCGACGGTCTCACCCGGCTCAACACGCCACTTGATGAGTTCCGCTTCGTGAACGCCTTCGCCAAGGTCAGGAAGAATGAAATGCGATTTGTCGGCAGGTTGTTTGGTGGCCATGGTCAATCAAAGGCAGTGAGGCATATAGGCATGAAGTGATGCGACATCTATCTGTGGAGGTCACAAGGCCTTCATGCCTTCATGCCTTTATGCCTCCAGGCCTGCTTCAGTACGCTGCGACTTCCTCGATTGCCTTGCCGATGCGTTCAGCTTCCGGCAGGTATTCAAGTTCCAGTTTGTAATACGGCATGATGGTGTCGAAGCCCGTCACACGCTGGATCGGGGCTTCCAGATGCAGGAAGCAATGTTCCATGATGCGACTGGCGATCTCCGCACCGAAACCGCACGTCTTGGGCGCCTCGTGAACGATCACGACCCGGCCGGTCTTCTGCACGGACTTGGCAATGGTTTCCATGTCCAGCGGGTAGATCGTTCGCAGGTCGATCAGTTCGATTGAGCGGTCGGTCTTGTCAATCGCGGTCATTCACTGCACGACCGTCGCGCCCCAGGAGATGATCGTCATCTCCTCACCTTCGGTCACCACACGGGCCTCGCCAATTGGGATCGTGTATTCATCTTCCGGCACTTCCTCGCGAAACGCGCGATAGATGCGCTTGGGCTCGAAGTAAATGACCGGATCAGGATCGCGGATCGCTGAGATCAACAGACCCTTGGCGTCATACGGCGACGCGGGCATGACCACTTTCAGACCGGGGTGGTGTGCGTAAATCGCTTCTGGACTGTCGCTGTGCAGTTCAGGAGCGTGGATGCCGCCGCCCACGGGCACGCGGATGGTCAGCGGCACGGTGAACGCGCCACGGGTTCGCGTGCGCATGCGGCCGGCGTGGGTGGTGATCTGGTCGTATGCAGGGCCGAGGAAGCCCTCGAACTGAATCTCCGGGATCGGCCGCAGACCCGCCATCGCCAATCCGATAGCGGTTCCGATGATGCCCGATTCAGCCAGCGGCGTATCGACGACACGGTCGCCGCCGAAGCGTGCGTGCAGGCCGTCGGTCACGCGAAACACGCCGCCGTTGGGGCCGATGTCCTCGCCGAGGAGCATGACGCGGTCATCCAGTTCCATTTCCTGGATCAGGGCGAGGTTGATTGCTTGTACGAGTGTGAGATTAGCCATGGTGGAAGCGTTGAAAAGTCGAATCGTTGAATTGAAACCGGCCGGTTGATTTAACTACTGCTGCACGCGTTCGCGCTGCTCCACTTGTGAAGGGTCTTGGCCGAGCGAACTCGTCCGCATCGTGTCGCGCTGCAACGCCAGTTCATCCAATGGCTTGTCATACATGGAATCGAAAAACTCGCTGGCTGTGGGCGGCTCGATCTCTTCCGCACGCTTGACTGCGGCTTCGACCTCTTCCTTCGCCTTGGCTTCGATGGCTGTCTGCTTCTTGTCGTTCCACAGCTTCTTCTCTTCCAGGTACTTACGCAGCCGCAGGATCGGGTCGCGCTGCTTCCACGCGTCGAGTTCCTCCTGCTTGCGATAGCGGCGAGCGTCGTCAGCGGTGGTGTGATCGCCGAGGCGGTACGTCACCGCTTCAATAAACGTCGGCCGCTTGGTCTTGCGAGCGTTGGCTGCTGCGTCCTTGACGGCTTTGACAACCGCGAAGATGTCGTTGCCATCGCACTGGATGCAGTCCATGCCGTACGCCAGGCCACGCTGAG
>PWVT01000036.1 GCA_003562195.1 Phycisphaeraceae bacterium
CCTGAATGCCGCTGAACTCCACCGGCGGATACTTGAGCGCCTTCTTCGCCTCGATGCGCCGGTGGTGGTCATGCGCATCGCGGGCGAGCGAGCGGCGCGTGGTCACCTTCGTCGCCGGGCCGAACTTGAGCAGATCCCATGAACCGACGAAATCCGACCACGAGCCGCGCGGGTCGTTTGGAAGCCAGAAGCCGTAGGCGGTGATGACAAGGTGGTAGCCGAGGACCATTGGAGCGCTCCCCTGCGGGTCGCGGCTAAACGTCTTTATGCGCCTTTGAACTCCGGCTTGCGCTTCTCAAGAAATGCCGTGACGCCTTCGGTGTGATCGGCGGTCTTGCCGGCGGTCTCCTGGGCGTAGGCCTCGGCTTCGAGTTGCGCTGCGAGATCATTGTTCAACGAATCATTCAGCAACCTCTTGGTCAGGCCGATCGCTTTGCCGGGCAGTTTCGCAAGCTTCCCCGCGACCTTGTTCGTCGCATCGGCCAGTTCATCAGAAGAGACAACCTGATTCACCAAGCCGAGTTGCAACGCCTCCTGCGCATCAACCTTGGAGCCGAGGTTACACAGTTCAAACGCCTTGCCCATGCCGACGAGTCGCGGCAGGGTGAAGGTGCTGCCTGAATCTGGAATCAGGCCGACGTTGATGAACACTTCGATAAACGATGCGTGTTCGGAGGCGATGCGCATGTCACAGGCCAGTGCGAGCGAGCAGCCGGCCCCGGCAGCCACGCCATTGACAGCCGCGATGACGGGTTTTTCCATCTGGCGAATGCGCGTGATGATCGGGTTGTACCGGCGGCGAAGATCATCGCCAAGCGCAGGCACATAGCCCGGCACATACTTCTTCTTGAGATCGCCAAGGTCCTGCCCTGAGGAAAACGCCCGGCCGGAACCGGTGATCACGATAACGCGCACCTCCTTGTCGCGCTCAGCACTCTTGAGCGCATCGGCAAGTTCGGTCGTCAGATCATCGTTGAACGCATTGAGTACATCAGGCCGGTTAAGCGTGATGGTGCAGACATGGTTGGCGGTGGTGACGTCGACGGACGTAGCAGCGGTTGCGGTAGTCATGGTGGTTCTCGGTTCTCGGTTTACGGTTCTCAGTTTCTCAGTTTATGGTCCGGCGTTTAGGCTTGACGGACTCGGGCGATGAGGGCGGTGAGCATTCGTTTGGTGCCGCGGACTTCTTCGAGCAGGTGCGCAGCGAGTTCGACGTTGAACAGGGCGAGGTCCCGGGCGAGGACGATGTGGTATTCGAGTTCGAACGCAGATCCCATGGCAATCTGAAAGAATCGCGCCTTGTCAGCCGCACCATGGCGGCCGCAGCCCTCCGCGAGGTTGGCGGGAATTGACGCACCGCACCGCCGGATCTGACTCGTCAGGCCATACAACTCCTCCTTCGGGAACTGGCGAGTCGCCTTATACAAAGCCAACACCAGTTCATGGGCGCGCTTCCACACATCAAGCTTATAAAAATCCTGCATCGCCAATCCTCCCACAAGACCAACAACCGAGAACCGATGACCGTAAACTAAAAACTTACCTCCCCTTGAACTGCGGCTTGCGCTTTTCAACGAACGCACGCATGCCTTCCTTCTGATCTTCGCTGGCAAACAGCAGGTAGAACAGCTTGCGCTCGTACTCCAAGCCCTCAGCCAGCGTTGTTTCGTGCGCCTTGAGGACAGAGTCCTTTGCGATCTTCAACGCCAACGGCGATTTCTTGGCCATCTGGTGCGCCAGCTTCAACGCTGCATCAAAGAAGTGCTCCTTGGGCACCACGCGGCTGACAAGGCCGGCCTGCTCGGCTTCCTTGGCTGAAAGGAAGCGGCCGCTGAGAATGACATCCATCGCCTTGGCCTTGCCGATGGCGCGGGTGAGGCGTTGTGTGCCACCGGCGCCGGGCATGACGCCGATGTTGATCTCCGGCTGGCCGATCTGGGCGGTTTCACTGGCGATAATGACATCGCAGAGCATCATCAGTTCACACCCGCCACCGAGCGCAAAGCCGCTGACTGCTGCGACGATGGGTTTCTTGACACGCTTGATGCGGTCCCACGTGGCGAACTGGTCGCGCTCGTACATGCTGATGGCGGACTGCTCGGCCATGTCACCGATGTCAGCACCGGCTGCCCAGGCGCGTTCGTTGCCTGCCAGGAGGATGACGTGGATGTTTTCATCCGCATCAAAGACCTCCATCTGGCTTGCGAGGTCTTTCATCAGCGCGGGGTTCAGCGCGTTGAGCACCTTGGGGCGGTTGAGGCGGATGATGCCGACGTTGCCATCGGTCTCAGCGAGGATAAGTTGCTCAGAGTCAGTCATGGGTTTGGGCTCTGTTGTTGCGGTCGTCATGGTTGTTCTCCCACTCAAAAACTTGGACAGTGGCATCATCCATCAGAACGCGCAAAGCTTCAAGTAACCGGCAATCAAAGAAGGCCCCACTCCCTGCCCGAGGGAAAGGGGTTGGCCGTGAGGGCCGGCTTTCGCCGACAGGTTGCATCGCACTTCACGGCAGTCCACGACGACGAAACGCGCGCGTGCGGATTGCGAGTATCGATCCTCTGGACGAGCAAGTGGAGCGATTGTGTGATGGACATCACCACTCGGCCGACCGCGGAAGGACAGGCAGCGAGTAGCATGAGTGGATATACGAACACTGGAGCCGGCGTGAACGAGCGAGTCATCTGCAACCCGATGAAGCTTTTTCCTCGTGGCTTCACGGCAAATCGACGTAGTGCAAGTGCAGCAATCTTCGCTCCTGCTTTGCGAAGTAAAGCCGCGACGAGTCAGATGTCCAGTGCATCATTCCCATGACGTTCGGGCTGATGCGCCATCGCCGTCTGTTGACCGTATCGACAATGTAAGCCGCCGTCGGCCTGGCAAAGCTTGAGCAACCGGTATGAAGCTGATAGGCAAGGTACCGTCCATCCGGCGAACAACGCAGTGCGCTGGCTCGCACGCACGCACCGTAGTGTGTGGCCAGATTTCTGTCCTGCCCATTCTGATTCCTCACGCGAATCAGGAGACGCCTTGAACCCTGTCCCTTCAGATAGAACGCAGCTTGGCCGTCCGGCGAGACGACCTGATCGGATCGTCTCGTGAGATTCCGATTTGCATGCTCGGGGATGATCGCCTGCATGCGTTCGAATTCGTTCTTTGTCTCAGAACAGTCAGAGCAGTGGCCGTCCATGGACAGCACGACATCCGTATCGGGAATGCGCCAGCTCGCGATCGGCTGACCATCGCGGACCGGCTGCAGGTCTGTCATGAGCGTTGGCGCTTCATCATCGTCAAACACAATCGCAGCGCCGTTATACAAGTAATAACGACTGTCCTCTGACCATCGCGCCACGTAGAAAACCAGCATCGGAGCGGGAATCTCCTCGGGGAGATCAAACTGGTACACGCGACCCGTTTTGGTGTGCAAGACGTGGGGCTTGCGAAGTGCGGCTTCACTGGAAAGTGACGGCGGCCGAACGTAAAAGAGTAGCCACTGATCATCCGGCGAAATCGTGAACGCGGTGGTTGATTCAATATACACGTGTTGTGTGGCCGGCAACGGTGTGCTGCGCAGCGTAGGGGTTCTGTTGAGCAAGTAAGCCGCGACCCCGGCAAGCACGCAAAGGAGAAGTACACCAAGGGCTTTTCGAGTTCGCGGTTTTAGCATCACGTTTCAACCCAATCGAGCAGGACCACTTACGAAACCTTTACACATACAACCACTGGAACACTGCGTATCCATGACTCGGTTGTCGGTCAAATGTTGATCGGGATTTGCCTGCCACTATTGTGTGTTCCCGACGATCGGGCGTAGTTGTGGTTGATAGAGAGAGAGGATAACAAGGGAGTCCTGCACCGTAGCACACCTTAGAGCGCGTCCACTTCAATCGTAGCAAGCAGAAACTCCCCCTCCCTTGAGGGAGGGGGTTGGGGGGTGGGTGAACCGCACAGTAGAACCGTGGCCAAGAACAAGAAATCGACACTCGACCCACCCCCTTGCCCCCTCCCTGAAAGGGAGGGGGAATAGCACATTCACATCCAAGACGCTACGTGTGAATTGAAGCCGCACTAGCGCGGACGCCGTTGCTACTGCGCACCTGCACGGCTGATTCGGAAGCTACAACTCCGGGTCTCAAACCACGATTTTTCGAACTCGCACCGTGCGATTGATCTTCCAGTGCGTGTGTATGGGCGTGCTTTGCCTTCGTCTCGGCTTCCCGAGATTCGGTCTCGGGACCAAATGCTTCGTTCTCGGGAAGCCGAGAGCGCTTCTCAGGACCAAGTGCCTGAACCTCGGCAAGCCGAAACGGAGTCTCAGGACGAAATGCCTGCTTCTCGGCATGCCCAGACAGTTCCTCGGCATCCCCAAACACAGCCACTGGAACTGCAAACCCGGGACCCACACGCTTCCGGGCCCGGCTTCGCCATGTTGTGCTGTTGTGGGGGTCAGATTGGTGTTGACCTCCGGCGGGCCGTCGCTCGGTGAGCTTCAGGTGCGTTCACCGCTCGCCCTGTTGATCAACTGGTGTAGCTTCTGCTTGGGCAGGATGCGTTGTACCTGGCGTCCACGGCCGACGAGTTTCTCGCCTGATTCACGCTGATGAAATGCCTTGACATCACACACCAGTGTCGTCGGCCGAAGTTCCA
>PWVT01000138.1 GCA_003562195.1 Phycisphaeraceae bacterium
CGCACCTGCTGCACATACGACTCAATCACAGGCGACAAATAGGCATCCGTGACCGCCGTTTCCGCGCGGGGGAGCACTTCGATCAACGGAGCCAACTGCGCAGAACAGGAGACATGCGTAAAGCCAGCTTCGCGCAGAATCTCCGCGACGCGCTGTTCATGTTCATCGTTGCGATAACTGTGCAGCAGCGCGATGGCAGCAACGGTGATGCCGCGTTTGACGAGCGTGTTTGCTGCATCGCGCACTTGCGCTTCATCAAGCGGGACATGCACGCTCCCGTCTGCGTGCAGTCGTTCATGCACCTGCACGACGGATTCATGCAGCGGTGTCGTTTTGCGGATATTCAGTGCAAACAGGTCCGGCCGCTGTTGATCGCCGATGTGCAGTAAGTCGGCAAAGCCGTGTGTGACGAAGAAGGCGACATCCGCGCCGGCACGTTCGAGCAGCGCATTGGTGCCGCGCGTGGTCGCCAGCCGCATGTGCATGGGCGGCAGCGGTTGGTTGGCGGGTGTGCCGGTGACCAGTCGGGCGGCAAGGATGGGCGCGGGTTCATCGGTGGCGACTTCAAAGCCGTCATCGGGCGACAGCCGCGGTGGAGAATCCGCGAGGGTAATGCGGCTGCCGTCATGCGAAGTGATCTCGTGCCAATCACCGCCATCGCCGCCGAGTGCACGAAAGCGGAAACCAGCTAGCACGCCCACGCCTTCATCCCACGCTGCATCAATGTGAATGTGTGTGCCTTCGGCCTTGACGATGCGGCCGCGCAGGCGGCTTGAGCTGAGCACCTTCGCGCGGTGCAGCTCGCCATCCGGGTTGCGTGCAATGCAATCGGTGAAGGTACCGCCGGTGTCAATGCAGATGTGCCATGGATGAGTCACGCCTTGCATGAGCATAGCAGGGCGGATGGCGAGTTGTCATGGCTCTTCGTGTGGCAAGCGAGCTTCCTTGTCAAAGTACGACTGCAACATACCGCGACGGCGAATATCAAGCGTCGCGCAATGGAACGCGCCACCGAACGCCGCATGGTGTTGGAAGGCGCAAGGAATCGGCTCAAAGCCCCAGTCTTTCAGCGCTTGGATCATGCCCGGCTGTTTCTCTTCGCACACCACGCGCCTTTCATCCAAGCTCAGGACGTTCATGTTCAGCCACTTGCCGCACATGCTGGAGATCTTCAGCAACCGACCGCGAATCGGATCCGGCTCGGGAGCAGTGAGCACCTCCCAGTCACGCAGCATCGGAGGCAGTTCCTCAACCCGCACATACTCAGGGTTGATCAGCACCCGGCCGGGCGCGAGGGGCATGAACGTCGTGTCGATGTGCATGGGAGCTGGGCAATGGCTGATGATTTCAGTGATGCGGTATCGCTCGCCAAGATGACGTCGCAACCACTCGATGCCCGCGCGGTTGGTCACATTGCTGCGGGTGACGAACAGGTCGCGGCCGCAGCGGACGAAATCAGCAGCGTCAAACACCGGTTCATGCTCAGTGATGACATAGCGAAACGGTTCGCCTTTCTTGGGCATTTCGTATTCGTCGTTGTACAGCGCATCATCAAGCTGCGGCTTCGGTGCAGCCGACCACCGCGCACCGGCATCAAAGTATTCGCGCAACAACGATCGGTACGCGAACGTTTCAAAGTATCGCGATCGCCACGCCATCGGAGTTTCGATGATCTCATCGCCAACGACTAAGAGAGAATCGCGCGGGCAGGCGCAGGTGAAGCCGCGAGCGGACCATTTCGGCGTGGCAAACTTCTTATGAAACGGCTGTGGATCGGGAATGCGCACCTGCACGCCTTCACCTTCGAGCAGTTGTATGAACCCTTCGAGTTCACGCTTCGCCGGCTTGGCCATGATGGCCGGGTACCGCCGCCCACTGAACAGCGGATAGAACATCGCAGCGCTGCGAGGCATGTTGCACATGACGGTGGCGTGGCTGGTGGGGATGGTGGCATCGTCAATGTGGCCGACGATGACCTCCTCCAGCGGGTCCCATTCGTTGTGCGAATTGACCGGGCAGGGCGTGGGGCGTGCAACCTCACGGCTGGAGGGAGAAGCGACCGGCTGTTCGATGATGTTCGCGCTGGCGGGCTTGATCATGCGTGGATCAATGCGGTCTCATGCCCCGCGATAAAGTCAGGAAATCACCCCATTTCGTGATCGCCCATGAAACACCGCCACCTACTTACGCAGATTCACACTTGCGGGCGAGTAGTTCGGCGCTTCCTTGGTGATTTGAATGTCGTGCGGGTGCGATTCGATGACGCTGGCGGCACTGACGCGGACGAACTTTGCGTTTTCGCGCAGCTCGTCAATCGTCTTGCAACCGCAGTAGCCCATCGCGGCCCGAACGCCGCCGACCATCTGGTACACCAGTTCCGTCAGCCGTCCACGATACGGCACGCGGCCTTCCACGCCTTCGGGGACGAACTTGTTGCTCTCGGTGACATCCTTCTGACCGTAGCGATCAGCCGAGCCGGCGACCATCGCGCCCTGGCTGCCCATGCCGCGGTAGCTTTTGAAGCGCCGACCCTGGTGGATCACTGTCTCGCCGGGGCTTTCATCAAGGCCAGCAAAAAGCGAGCCGAGCATGACGCTTGATGCGCCGGCTGCGAGGGCCTTGGCAATATCGCCGCTCTGACGGATGCCGCCATCAGCGATGATCGGAACGCCATGCGGGCCTGCAACGGAAACAGCATTGCCGATGGCGGTCAACTGCGGCATGCCGACGCCGCTGACGACACGAGTCGTGCAGATCGAGCCGGGGCCAATACCAACTTTGACTGCATCCACGCCCGCTTCGATCAGCGCGGTCGCGCCTTCGGCCGTGCCGACGTTACCTGCGATGAGATCGATGTCATATCGGGCACGAATGGCCTTGACGGTGTTGATGACGTTTGCAGAGTGGCCGTGTGCAGTATCGACGATGATGACATCCACCTCGGCCTTGACCAGTTCATCCACACGGTCCATCTGGTTCACGCCCACCGCAGCGCCCACCCGAAGTCGACCCCGGCCGTCACGGCAGGCGTTGGGATGCGTGCGGATGTTTTCAATGTCCCGCATCGTGATCAGCCCCGCGAGATTCCCGCTGCCATCAACCAGCAGCAGCTTTTCGACACGGGCGTGGTTGAGGATCGCCTCGGCGTCCTCCGGCCGGGTGTCCGGCGGGGCGGTGACGAGCTTCTCACTGGTCATCGCGGTGCCGACCTTCGCCGAGGCATCGTCGATGAATTTCATGTCACGGCGTGTAAGGATACCGACGACCTTGCTTTTGCCTTTGCCATCGATGGTGACCGGGAAGCCGGAAACATTCTGCTCATCCATCAATGTCAGCGCGCGGGCGACGGTATCGTCCGGGCTGAGCGTGACAGGGTCAGTGATCACGCCGTTTTCACTTCGCTTGACCTTGGCGACTTCGCGGGCCTGCTTGTCCGGCAGAAGGTTCTTATGAATGATGCCGATGCCGCCCTCCTGGGCCAGCGCAATCGCCAGCGCAGATTCGGTCACCGTGTCCATGGGCGCGGAAATCAGCGGGATATTGAGGCGGATGTTGCGAGTGAGCAGCGTGGACGTGTCCGCTGCGTCCGGGGTGATGTCGCTGTACTGCGGTATGAGCAGGACATCGTCAAAGGTGATGCCATCCTGAATGTAGCGGGTCTCCATTAGACGATCATCGCTGGGGTCAGCGGCAATGTCAACCATCCCGCCGCCAGTCATAGCGCAATGGCCTGTTGATGGCGAAGGAACGCGCCCTATCGTGCAAGCATCAATCGGGGAGAAGTATCAGTCGTCCAACAGGCCGAGTTGGCGATACTTCTCGCGGTACTTGTCGTAAAGCTGCGTCTGCCGCGTGCCGAGGTCGATGCGGCGGCCGTCAATGAAGGCCATGAGCGTATCGGTGGTGATCTCCAGCGGGTCGCCGCTGGTGACGATGAGCGTGGCTGCCTTGCCCGGTTCGAGTGAACCCAGTTCATCGCCTACGCCAAGAATGTTCGCCGCGTGGAGTGTCACACTCCGGAGGGCCTCGGTTTTCGGCAGGCCATACGCGGCGGCAGTGGCGGCAATATGGTTGAGATTTCTCACGTGCGCGGGCTCCGTGCCCGGGGCGATGGCAAAACGAATGCCCGCTTCGTGCAGGCGTTTGGGCAGTGTGAAGATGCGGTCATATGCATCGTGTCGTCGCAGCGGCAGCCGGTGCGTGCCGGAGATGATGACGGGAATGTCATACTTCTGAAGTAGCGGCAGGACTTCATCGGCCTCGATGCCGCCGACAATCACGATGTCCAGGTCACGCCGTTTCGCCCACGCCACAGCTGATTCGATCTGTCCCATCTGAGCCGCTCGCACAAAGATCGGCTGCTCGCCTGCCAGTGCAGCGCGCATGCCCTCGAAGCGCATGTCGGTGGCCTGCTCTGAGTCAGCGTCCTTTGCTGCGATGTACGCGGCTGCTTCATCGAAGATGCGTTCGATGCTTTTGAGGTCTTCCTCGATCTCCTTGCGCTGCTCAGCTTCGCTCTGTTCCATCCACCACGCTTCGATCGGTTCGGTCCGCGGCCAGTTGACGATCAACCCGGCGTCAGCGTTTATGGCCATGTCCTCCCATGTCCAGCCGTCAAGACGCATCAGCGC
>PWVT01000241.1 GCA_003562195.1 Phycisphaeraceae bacterium
CGGGCATGAGCGCGCCAGCCACCGCAATGGGCAGCTCCGCTGCGTTTGCCATCTGCTGCACGGACTGCGGCTCCAGGTCCGTGCCCCATTGCTTCCACGGAGCGGGGGAGGGTCGGGCGATGAACGTGTCCGCGGGTTCATTGCCGGGCACCATCGCCGCTGCAAGCTCGCCGAAGATCGGATCGTTCACATGGGCCGACGGATCGCTGGTGATTGCTGCAATGCGCGAGCGCAGGTCATCGCGGCTTACGCCTTCACTGGCAGCCAGGGCCAATGCTTTTTGCGCCAGTTTCATGGTGACGCCTCTGGGGATGCCGTACTTGGCCAGCTCGCGCGGTTTCATGCGGCCATGGTATGCCAATCGGAAGCCGCTCCAGGAAACGAACCCGGTCGTTTTCTGATGGACATATCACCGCTGACGAGCAAGTGTGCCTGGCGATTGTCGAAACCAAGGGGAGGAGATAGTCATGGAGCGAGAGAGATTGAGTTATTTTCTTCGTTGCGCGTGCGCGGTGTGCCTACTTTCGGTGTTCATCGTCACCGAGGCGACGCGCGGGCAGGGTATGCCTGAAGGGTTCTTCCTCGAGCAGGTCGCGGACGGACTTGATCAGCCCGTCGCGATTGCGTTTGCCGGCGACGGGCGCATGTTCGTGGCGGAGAAGGCCGGCGTGGTGCGCGTGTTCATCGACGGCAAGCCACTGCCCGAGCCGTTCATCGATCTCAGCGACGAAGTGGACCCGACGATTCTGCGCGGCATGCTTGGCTTCGCGCTCGATCCGGATTTTCTCAACAATCGGCGCGTGTACATGGCGTATCCCGTTGTGCCGCATGACGGGCTGGAGCCGAACGTGCTCAAGCCGACGTTCAGCCGCGTGGTGCGCTACACCGGCACGAACGCGAGCGGCGGCAATGTCGCCGACGTAGATTCGCGGCAGGTTCTGATCGGCGAGCAGCCGCACGAGGGCATTCCCGCGTGCTATTCGCACCTCATCGGCGCGCTGCGCTTCGGCGCGGACGGTTCACTGCTGGTTTCCGCGGGAGATGCGGCTCATCATGAATTCGCTGACGCCGGCGGTCACAATCCCGGTTGTTTCGAGCCGCCGCTGTTCGAGCAGGACCAGGACATTGGCGCGTTCCGTTCGCAGTATCTCGATTCGATGGCGGGGAAGATGCTGCGAATCGACCCTGAGACGGGCGACGGCCTGCCTGACAATCCATACTGGGACGGAACGGCCACATCATCGCGCTCGCGCGTCTGGGTGTACGGCCTGCGCACGCCGCATCGCTTCTGCGTCCGGCCGGGCACGGGGTCCGCGACAACCCCCGGTTCAATCTACATCGGCGAGGTCGGCTGGAACTCATACGAGGAGATCTCAATCAGCATCACCGGTGGGGAGAATTTCGGCTGGCCGTGCTTTGAAGGCCAGCCGCCCGCGCCTGCGTATCCCAACCTCAACCCCGCTCACAGCGGGTGCGACACCATCGAAACGCCCGGCAACCCCGGGCCGCTCACCGATCCGATCGCCCAGTTTCACTATACGATGCCGGAGCTTTCCTACCCTGAGCATGTCACCGGACGAACGATCATCGGCGGCGATTTCTACACCGGCCAGGACTACCCGCTGGCGTACAACGGCGCGTACTTCTATGCAGACTGGTCGTATGACTGGGTGCGGGTGATGCGCGTCAATGAAGTTGACGAACACGTCAACTCGTTTACGTTCATCGGGCCGAGTTCTGAAGGTGATGGGATGCAGGAGGTCGTTGAGATCTTGGCCGACACGGTCAGCGGCGATCTGCATTTCGTTGTACGCGAGCCCGGTGCGGTGTACCGCCTTCGCTATGACGGGCCGGGGTCGGGCGACATCAACGGCGATGGCGTCGTGGATGTTTCGGATCTCCTCGCGCTGCTGCAATCGTGGGGCGAATGCCCAGGCGGGCCGCACGAATGCCCCGCGGACCTCAACGGTGACGGCGTGGTGGATGTCTCGGACCTATTGATTTTGCTGACGAACTGGGGGTAAGTAGCCAGGTGCCACTGCCAGCGGGCACAGCGAGTCGGCAGTGCGGCCGCGCAACAGGCGCGAGACTTCATCACTACGAAGTACTTTCATCACGCACGGCCGACTCCCGTTGGTCGCTGGCCGTGGCACCCGGATCAGACCACGGCACTCGGCTGTCCCTAGATTTTACATTCGACCTTACCGGCTGGGGCCAGAAAAAGGACAAAGATTGGGCGGCCAATGCCGGTTTCACTACGCATCTCACCAAGCCGGCTGACTTGGAAACCATCGAGCGCGCCCTGGCGCATGAACGAGCTGCGCGCGTCAATTCTGCAGAATAAACTTGCCATTTGCCCGAGCGCGTTCACAATGGGGGGACAGCATCACTTTTGCAGTGGGAGGTGCACCAATGCTGACACCCATGAAACCCAGAACATTCGTGCCGGTTGTTGCCATGGTCATGTGCAGCGCGGCGGTCGCGGACAACGGCGAGGGGGTGACACTCCTCACCGATTCCCGCACGGCCATGGCATTGGCCAATACCACACAATGTCCCGATCAGGGCTTTACCAGCAATACCGAAGCACCGGAGACCTTTGAACCATTTTCAGTGACGATTGAAGCCGATCAGTCGTGCGACGATGGCACTGCGCACGCTGCGGCAACGCAACAGTCGGAGGTTTCCACCACATCCATGTCTGGCTTCGGCACGACACTGGCCGTCGCGTCCGGTGCGCTGCCCGGTGTGATTCACGCCATTCCGCGCTCCACCTTCGAGGTGACGTTTCAGGTCACTCAATCACAGGACATGGTGATCGACGCCTCGCTGCTTACGGCTGGCGATCATGGCCCGCCGGTGATCTTCGCGCATTCCACCGTGCGATTATGGTCAGATTGGGAGGATCCCATCTTCTCGCACATTCACACCAGTGAAACGCCCGGCTTTTTTGAGATTGCAGAGACCGTCACGCTCGAACCCGGCGAATACACCATCCGCGTTGAATCCGCCATTGCCATTGATGGCGT
Source organism: Phycisphaeraceae bacterium (assembly GCA_003562195.1). Lineage (GTDB taxonomy): Bacteria > Planctomycetota > Phycisphaerae > Phycisphaerales > SM1A02 > PWVT01. The sequence continues at coordinate 3,030 of PWVT01000241.1, forward strand.
TGTTCCGCCAGATGCAAATGCTGGTGCGACCTTCGAGTTTGATATGCAATTGACACCGACTCCCTTTCCGGGTGATCTCAATGGTGATGGCATCGTCGATGTGTCTGATCTGCTGATTTTGCTCGCGGCATGGGGGCCGTGTGACGATGAGCGGGACTGCCCGGCTGATCTCAATGGTGATGGGACGGTAAATGTGTCAGACCTTTTACTGCTCCTGGCCAACTGGGGTTAGCACGCAACGCAAGGATGATTGAATTCGTTGCGCTCGTTCACGCCTCGACGATCGTCTTGAACCCGCCGAACGCCATGCGCGCCACGTTGAACGGCATCTTCTTCGGGTCGGCGAGCAGCTTCGCAAGCCGTGGGTCGGCCGCGATCTTCTTGTTGACGCGGTCGCGATGAGCGCGCGATTTGAATTCGGTCCACCCGAAGATCACGGTCTCGCCGCGCTTGACCTTCGCCATCTTGTCGAAGCGCACGCCGTAGGGGAAGTCAAGATCGTCGGCAACGCACTCGCGATAAGCGAGCGCGCCGTGCTCAATCCAGATCGCCGCGGCTTTCTTGGCAAGACGTTTGTATGCGGGAAGATTCTTCTTCGAAACGGGGAGAACGAAACCGTCGATGTAGGGCATTGGGGCAGGATACCAACCACTCCCTATCCATCCAACAGCGGCGAAACCCCGGTACTGGTACAGTTTGAAAGTGGAACAGGCCTCTGGCCTGTTGATACGTTCCTAAGGCGGGACGCCTGTGCCACCGGATTCAAACTGTACCAGTACGGAAACCCCCTCCCCCGGAATGCTGCCCACTGGCATGATCGTCAGCAGCGTTCCTGTGGTCGGGTCGGGAGGGGGGGGACCGCGTGGTGTGTGACGGATCACGAATGAGGTCCCGCACACAGCACCCTTCGGGATGCTGTGTGGCACCAGGCGCACCAACTCCGGATTCTTGCGCGGCCCAACTTAGCCCCCGTCAATGACGGGGGGGTGAACGCTTCCGGCATCCCGGCCGCGAGCGGCGAATCGCTTTGCAATGTTCCGCAAGGGGACTTGCTTTTGGGTGAATTTGGCGCATTGTGTAGGTATGCCGAACAAACACCGGCTTTGTCATGCTGCGCGAATGCAGGGCGCGGGCGGCATGGAAACGGATGCTCTGTTGGTTGCGGTACCGGGCGAAGTGGGGGTGGTGGAAAATCCGCCTGTTTTTGAAAGGCGGTCCGCTTCAATCGCCCGTGATGCTGCCTTCTCAGCGGATCGCCCTACAATGCGAGCTATGACGCCACGACGACCAACTCGCCAAATCGCGCTCGGAAACGACAAAACCGGCATCGTTCGCATCGGCGGCGACGCCCCGGTGGTCGTCCAGTCCATGACGGCCGGTTACACATGGGACATCGACGCCTGCGTGACCGAGATCAACAAACTCGCCGCGGCCGGCTGTGATGTGGTCCGCGTGGCGGTGCCGGAGCGCAAGGACACCGAGGCGCTTAGGGAAATCATCCCGCAGGTGTCGGTGCCGATCGTCGCGGATGTGCACTTTCACTACAAGCGAGCGTTGGAGGCTGTCGAATCGGGGGTACACAAGATTCGCCTCAA
>PWVT01000075.1 GCA_003562195.1 Phycisphaeraceae bacterium
TCATCGGCCCACTCATGGTCGATTACCTCGCAGATGATCGAGTTGATCGTTGGCTACGCCTGACGCTCACGGCCCAGCGCGGGGTGATCTTTACTGACCCCGGCCCATTGGATGAGTTTGCTGGTGGGTCGATGAGCGCGAGGTCGATTCGCGGGATGTATCTCGAGGGGAATGTCATCGCGCGGGCGAACGTGGATGATTACATGATCCGTTCGCCACGTGTGTACTACGACTTTCGCCGGGCTGAGGCGATTATGCTGGATTCGGTCATGCGGACGTATTCCCGCGATCTGGATGTGCTGATCTATGCTCGCGCTACAGAGATGCGGCAGATTGCGGAAAATCAGTGGGAGGCGCGCCGGGCCCAGGTTTCCACCAGCGAGTTTTTCAAGCCGCATATTGCCATTGGCTCGGATCGCATGACCATCACAGAGCGGCCGGGCAATGCCGACGAGCCACCAAGCACGCACATTGATGCGCGCGGCTTGACGTTACGCACACAGGATGTGCCGTTTTTTTATTGGCCGCGATTTGCAGGGACGATTGGTGACATGCCGCTGCGCTCCATCACCGGCAGTACGCGCGATGAAGACGGCCTTGGTGTGCTGACGACGTGGAACCTCTTTGCACTACTTGGTGTCGAGCCGCCACCTGATGTTGACATCGCGTGGCGGCTCGATGGGTTCACCAAGCGTGGCGTTGGCACCGGCGTGGAAGTGACCTATGGGGATCGACGAAACGAGGGCGCGCTCGATGCGTATGGCATGTATGACGAAGGCACTGATCGCACCAGCACAGGCCAGCGCGTCGAACCGGCCAATGAGTTTCGCGGCGTGGTGCTGTGGGAGCACCAGACACGGTTTAACCCCGACTGGACTGCGCAGTTTCAGGGCTCACTGATCAGTGATGAATCGTTCATCAGCGCGTGGCGCGAAGACGACTTCCGCGAACGGCGTGAATACGAAACCAGCGCGTATCTCAAAGGTCAGTCAGACAACAGTGCATTCACGATCCTCGCCAAGCATGAATTGAATGATTTCGTTTCAAACGATTACCTGCTGGCATCACGTCAGTATCAAGTAGATAAGTTGCCGGAAATTACGTATCGGCGTTACGGCGACTCGCTCGCAGATGTCATGACCTACTCGATGGAGAACCGCCTCAGCCGCGCACGGTTGGTCATGCAGCGCACCACGCCACGTGAAGCGGGTGTGCGTGGCAGGGCGTTCGGGCTTGATGATGACGACCGCATTGATCGTGCATTGCGTGAATTGGGCTTGCCAAGGCGATACGTGAATCGTGCCGATTCACGGCATGAGCTGGCCGTGCCGCTTCAGTTTGGACCGGTCAAGGTCGTTCCGTTCGCCGTCGGCCGCTTGACCGCATACGACGATGAGTTTTCCGACATTTCCGATCAGGGCGACAACTTCCGCCTGTTCGGCGCGGTGGGCATGACAGTCAGTACGCAGTTTCAGCGCGTCAACAATGCGGTTGAGAATCGCCTGTTTGATCTGCATCGCATGCGACACATCATCGAACCACGGTTGACTGCGTGGTACGGCCATTCCACGATTGCGCAGGGCGACCTGCCGATTTTCGATGAAGAAGTGGAATCCGTTGGCGACGGAACAGTGTTGCAAGTTGGCGTGCGCAATACGTTTCAGACACAGCGCGGCGGGCCGGGCCGGTGGCGCTCGGTTGACTTTTTCATGCTCGATACGGCTGTGGTGTTGCATTCGAGCAATGTTGATCGCCAATCACCAACGCCCCAATTCTTTGATGCCCGGCCTGAACACTCACAGTTCGGCGATCACTTCAAGACATCGATGATGTGGCTGCTCAGCGATACGTTCTCCATCGTCGGGCAGGGCACGTATGACTTTGATGAAAGCCACATCGCGCGCGGCTCAGTCGGCGCAGCGTTGCGACATTCGCCCGTACTTAGCACCTACCTGGAGTACCGCTACATCGAAGCCAGCCGCAATGAGTTGCTGGAAATCTCGTGGAACTACCGCATGACGCCAAAGTACTCGGTCATGCTGCGTCCGCAATGGGATCTACGCGAGGATGAGTTTCGGGCCGTCACCGCACGGGTAATCCGCACATTCCCCGATTTCGATCTGATCCTCCAGGCGCGATATGACCGCATCCGTGATGATTTCACACTTGGCGCGACGGTCGGACTTGTGCAGTTCTAACACTCGCCTTTACGTTCAAATGCTCAGAACCGCCTCCCGATTCGGCGCGTAGTACCACCTCGAAGGAGGTGCGCCGGTGGTCCGACGCTTGATCACGCGACGAGCATTCATGCAAGCTACCGCTGGAGGAATGGTCTCCGCTGTAGGCGTGTTCGGCTACACCTGGCGGATCGAACCACATTGGGTGCAGATCATCGAGCGACCACTTCCCATCGAACACTTACCGGAATCACTGATCGGGAAGCGGATCGTGCAACTGAGCGATCTGCATGTCGGCCCCGTTGTGGATGATGCGTATCTGTTCCGATGCATGCAGCGCGTCAACGAGTTGAAGCCGGACATGCTCGTGATCACCGGCGATCTAATGAGTTGCCGCGAAACCGAGCGAGTCGAGCCGACAATCACGTTGCTCAATGAGGTGACATCGCCGCCGCTGGGCACGGTCGTCGTGCTCGGCAACCACGATTACGGGTTTCGCTGGGGCTTGGGACGCGTGGCGGACCGACTCTCGGAGCGATTGCGTGAGCAGGGCATCGCGGTGTTGCGCAACCAGACGATGAACATCCAGGGATTGAACATTGCGGGGATTGATGATTACTGGAGCCCACGTTTCGGCCCCGATGACATGCTGGCTTCACTCGATCAGAACCAGGCCAACCTCGTCCTGTGCCACAACCCGGATGTGGCCGACGAACCGGTGTGGAACGGATACCGCGGGTGGATTCTGTGCGGCCACACCCATGGCGGCCAATGCAAGCCGCCATTTCTCAATCCGCCAATCTTGCCTGTCGAAAACAAACGCTATAGCGAAGGAACGATTGATCTTCATGACGGGCGCATGATGTACATCAATCGAGGCCTTGGGTACATGCACCGCGTTCGATTCAACGTTCGGCCCGAGATCACCATCTTTGCTCTCGCCAAGGCCTGATTCCAGTCCATGGAAGATCGTCAACCATTGTCGTGTCTGATGAGGCAGATGCCCCTACCATAGCGCAACTGGAGCACACCCATGTTGATGACAACTCTTTCGATGTTCCCCATTGCCGCTGTCTGTCACACCGCATCGGTTGCGACAACGGTCGATGATTCGCTGGCGATGGATTATCCACCCACGATGCATATGAAACTGGATGCGCCTCTATCAAGCGATGATGCCGCTGTGGCGAACAATGATGATGCACGCATTGAAGCGCTGCTTCGTGAACTCGAAGCTGCAGCACGCACGCTGGAAGCGTTCACTGCAGATGTGCACTATGTGAGCGTTGAAGACCTGCTCGGTCGCCAGGAAACGCGCATCGGTGAGATCATTTACCGTGTGGACCCGGCTGACGGCTCAAAGAGCTTTGCGGTCTTGTTCAATCGGTTGATCATTGGCGACCGCGGCCGAAGTCAGGCCAAGCATTATGTTTTTGCCGATCGCTGGCTGGCGGAGATTGATCACGAGAACAAGCAATTCATCGCTCGCGAGATCGTTCCGCCCGGTCGCGAACTTGACCCGCTCAAGCTCGGCGAAGGGCCGATCCCGCTGCCCATCGGTCAGCCCAAGCACGAAGTGCTGGAGCGTTTCGAGGTGTCGCTGATCAATGTGCCAGAACAGGGCATTCTCGCAGAGCTGGGCAACGTGGATGGCCTGCGGCTTGTTCCCAAGCAAGGAACGGCCGAAGCTCGCGACTACCAGCACATCGATCTTTTTTACGATCAGACCAGCCGCCTGCCCGTGGGAATTGACACACTGGAGACCAACGACAACCGCAAAACCATTCGTCTGCGCTCACTTCAGCATAACCCGACGCTGACCGATGAACAGCTTGAGATGTTGAGTATCGAAACGCCCGACCCTGCAGAATGGGCGATCGACCGCCGGCCGTGGCGCGGAGATCGTTAAGCTCAACGCGGTGTTGTGAATGGGGCGGGTAACCGACTGCACTTCTCGGCCATACGATTGCAGGGGGTGGAAGGGGTCTCGCACTGTTACGCACGCCACGATTATCTCCGATGTTGCCTTCCATCGCCGCCATGCGGCATGGCTGCACCATGCTGTTGGCCGTGATGGGTCTTTTCCTCACAGGCCAGGTGACGGCACAGCCGCAGCGTGCACTTGTACCGCCGCACGCTGAATTGAGCGAGACCGCACGTCGCGCCATCGACGCGCCGTGGTTGAATGACCATGAACGCGCAGTATTGCGCGTCTTTCACGGCGTGTGGAACGAAAGTGATCTATCCTCACCCGAGCGTGTGGCTGCAGTCGCCCTGAATGCATGGGATTTCGATCATCCCACCTTCGAAGATGATGCAGTCCCGGTCGAACTGCGTGCCGAAGCATTGCTTCGACAAGGCCGATTGCACGAAGTGCTTACCCTGCTTGAAGGCGAATTATCACTGCGAGCTTCGCGCATCGGCGCCGAGGCCTTGGAAATGCTTGGCCGGCATGACGATGCGGCAGCGGCGGTCGCAGACCCGGTTCGTCAGTTGATGCGACGACAGACCGAAGATGCGGCAGAACTGACCGATGGCGTCCGCGCGTTGATTGTTCGCAGCCGCGTGCAAGGCCAGCCGGCACAGGACTTTCAGACGATGATGAGTCTGCTTGGCCGGGCGCAGCGAGAACTGGATCGACTGTACTGGCCAGCATTATTCACCGAGGCGGAACTGCTCCACGACAAAGACGACACCCGCGAGGCCGTCAACGTCCTGCACGAAGTACTCGATCTCAACCCGCGCAGTTCTGAGGCGTGGTACATGCTCGGCCGCATCGCCGTGAGCACGTTTGACTTCGCTGGCGCAGCCCGCGCTGCGGAGCATCTGCGCCAGCTCAACCCGGAACACCCGCTGGCCGACTTGTTGCTGGCCGAGGCCTGGCTGACACAAGATGACCCCGAAGCAGCGCAAGAACGATTGATGCCCCTGCTGGATCGCTTGCCGAAGCTGCGCTTCGGTCGCGCTTTGTACGCGGCTTCACACGCGATCCTTTACGACGATGAAGCGATGCACGCTGCGTTGGCTTACTTTGATGAACTCTCGCCGGGCAGTGCCCAGGCCCACTTTACGGTTGGTCGGCATCTGTCGTTTAATCGGCAGTATGAGCTGGCGGCGGACATGCTGGAAGAGGCCATTCGCCGCCAGCCCGCGTGGCCTGCACCGCAGATCGAACTGGGGCTGTTGGAATTGCAATCCGGCCGCGATGCACGATCGCTTCATGCGCTGCAGGATGTCGTCAAGCTCGACCCGTTCAACAAGCGTGCGGCGAACAGTCTGTTCCTTCTGGAAGAGCTGACGGAATACAGCCGCCTCGAAACCGAGCACTTCATCATTCGCTATAAGCCAGGCGTGGATGAAGTCATGGTGCGCATGATGCCGGAGCGGTTGGAGGAAATCCATCGAGTGGTCACAGAGCGTTTTGCATTTGAGCCGGATCGCAAAACGGTCATTGAACTGATGCCCGATCATCAGCGTTTCGCGGTGCGCATTACCGGCATGCCGTTCATCCACACCATTGCGGCATGCACTGGTCCAGTGATTGCGATGGAAGTGCCGCGAGAAGGGAGACGTGGCCAGCACAGCGGCCTGTATGACTGGCCGCGCGTGCTGCAGCATGAATACACGCACACGGTCACGCTTGCTCAGACGCGCAACCGCATTCCACACTGGTTGACCGAAGCGGCGGCAGTGGAAATGGAACTGTCACCGCGCGATTACAACACCGCGCAAATGCTTGCCCGGTCATTCGAGCAAGGCACGCTGTTTGATTTGGATGAAATCAAATGGGCGTTCGTGCGGCCGCGCCAGCCGGGTGATCGATCCAAGGCCTACGCGCAGGGGCATTGGATGCTTGAGTATATGAATGAACGCTTCGGTGATGACGCGGTGATCCGCCTGCTCGAGCGATACTTCGAAGGTGACCGGGAACAAGCAGCCATGGAAAGTGCGCTGGGTGTGTCGCGCGAAGCGTTTTATGAGGATTTTCTGCTGTGGGCCGAGCGACAGGTGCGACTGTGGGGTCTGGCTGAGCGACCAACAGTCGCGGAGTTGGTCGATGAACATCGGCTGAATGATCCGGCGATGGTACAGGCCATCGACGAAGCGCATCAGGAGCGCCTCGAACGTGTTGCCGAGGCCATGGCTGAGCAGATCGGCCGTGTCGGCGAGGGAGACACATTGGATGCTGAGCAGTGGCCACCTGTTCGCATGCCACGTGTCAGCATCACCGATGAGATGATCAATCGTTGGCTGGAGCGGTATCCCGATCATGCGGATCTCGTCGAGCTGAAGCTGCGTCGGCGTATGAATGATGGCGAGATGGATGAGCGCATCATCGGGCTGCTGCAGCGCTACGCCGAGTTGCGGCCGATCGATCCGTTTCCGCACCAGCAATTGGCCCGGCTCTACCTCGCTTCGGAGGATCCGACCCGTGCAATCAAGCATCTGGAGTATCTTGACCGTCGTGAAGAACGCTCGCCGGTGTTCGCTGTCCAATTGGCGCGGTTGTATCGGTCCAATGGCGATCTTGATCGGGCGATGAACAAGGCAACACGCGCGCTGCATATCAACCCATACCACGCCGCCCATCGTGAGTTGGCAGCTGCCATAGCTGTGGAAGTTCGTGACTACGACACGGCTGAGATGCACATCGAAGCGCTGACGCTGCTCGAGCCGGACCGTCCACGTCACCAGGCGCGGCTTGAAGCGGTCCGTCGCCTTCGCGATTGATCAGACGTTGCTGAGCATCTTGAGAACTTTGCGCGGTGTTTCACCTTCGCCGGTACGGCAACTGAGCCGGGCTGCTTCGCAGATCGCGAGCAGCTTTGATGCGTCTGGCGGGGCATCGGTCTCACCACGATGTTCCAGCATGCGCACCAACTGATGCGCGATGAGTTGGCCGGGTGAGATGTGTGATGTGGATTCGTGTGAATCGAGCACTTCACCTGATTCGGCGATCCATTCAAAGCCATCATCGCTGATGCGCAGGCAGCCGCCATCGCCGAGCACCGTCACGCCGCGAAACCACGTACCGGCCTGATCGGAGACGGCGACACAAGCGCAGCGGTTTTCCGGGAAGCGCAGGTTGATGGTCATGTGACCATGAAGATCAGCAAGATGCTCCGCAACACCGCTCATGCGGCTGACCAATGCTGCATCGATGATTTCCGGCACGCCGCAGAGCGATTCAACGACATCGACAGCATCAAAGAGCCGCGCGAACAGGCCGCCCTGCCCGGTGCCGCTCCGCATGGTGACATTGACACACCGCGCTTCGCCAAAGTCCGCGAGGATATCCGTCGCGGCACGGAAGCCATCGCTCCGGCGCATCGGTGGTGTGAATCGGATCGCGGCAATGTCCTCCGGCGAGGCGGGAAGATCGGTCAGTGATGCAGGAAATGGCTGGCAGCTTGCGCAGCGCCAGCCGCGCTCGCGCAGCGTCTTGGCCAACGCCGGCTCCATGTGCGTCGGCGAGGCAATCCACAAGAGCTGCGCCTGCTCATGTTGCGAAGCTCGGCGGAGATCGTCGATGCGATCAATGCCCAGGTTGGTGCTGAGCCGCGCCGCCGCATCGGCGCTGTCAGATCCCACAGCAACGATGTCCACAGCCGGATGTGACGCCACATCGCGTACCAGCGATTCCTGATCCGCATCGGCCCACGCAAGTATCGGATGCGTTTCCGCCATGTGAATCAGTGTACCGCACCACACCACCGCGCGTTTGAAACGTCCAGCGGTCACGATGTTCAAACGAAAGCTCCAGCACGCCATCGCATCCTATCGATATGCGGTGCTGTGGCTAAAAGGACACGGGCTCCCATGTGGGAGCCCGCGCTGGTTGCCATGTGGACATAAGCCGAATTCTGTAGCCGCCGGCGAGCCGACGGCTGACGATCATTCCTCTGCGACCGCCGTTGCCGGCGGCCTGTAGCACGCGACCCGTTCCCGTCCGAAGAACCGCGGACCACGGCCCCGCCGAGGCGGGTGGGAACTGCTTGCGCTTGCACGCGGTGGGGTTTACCATGCCCCGGCTGTCACCAGCCGAGCGGTGCGCTCTTACCGCACCTTTTCACCCTTACCCGCCGAAGCGGGCGGTATCTTTTCTGTGGCACTGTCCCTGATCCGGCAACCTGGATCGGTGGGCGTTACCCACCACCGTGTCCTGTCGTGTTCGGACTTTCCTCGAATCGCCAACGGCGACCCGCGATCGTCTGTCCACAGATCATCATAGCCCACATCGGCCGCCACTCAGGCCGTTTACCGTTTGCTCGGCTCGAAGCTCGCGAGCATCTTGCCTGCCCTCCAGACGCGCACTGTGCCGTCTGATTCGCTGACGGTGAAGGCGATGCAGGTGGTCTTGGCGGTAATGCCCGCTGCCGCAGCGTGTCGTGAGCCAAGGCCAGCAATGCCCGGACTGACACCCGCGCGGAGCCGCGCTCCGGCAGTATCAATCACTCCGTCTCCGCGAATGACAAACGCGCCATCAAGGGTGGCGTACTCTTTGATCGTTTCGGTCATGCTGTCATCAAGAATGTTGCGTTCACGTTCCTCGTAGCCCTTGAAGGGGTTGAGGATCATCTGCTCGACGTGATCCAGCACCGACTCCGTGTCACCGACGACCAGCAGTGTTCCGATCTTCTTGCCTTCGCGGCCGTGTTGGCCGATGCTCAGCGCAAGACTCAACACACGGTGAAACACAGCACGTTTGATGTGTTCATCAATATCCGGCTGATCCGTGGTGTCAAACAGCTCGTATTCAATGCCGAGCGACATGACGACCATGGAATCGACAATCGATCGGTACGGCCCAGTGAGGAACACAACCGTGTCGTGCAGATCAATCGCGCGAGTGGACAGGGCAATGATGGCGGCGAGCTTGACCTGCCCCAGGCGATCCAACTCGACATTGGGAACATCCAGCACGCCCATTGGTGGCTCTTCCAGCTTGCTGATCCGCTCATGGTCGCCTGGATCGCGGGCTACGAGAATGGTTTTGGAAGGCACAGCATCGATCTCCGGAAGCGCATCGATGGACACGACGATTGCCCGAGCACTACTTACTCGCGCAACGGTCGAGGCGGCTTCCAGAAGCAGACGGGCTATGCGAACAGCGTCGGCCATGATGCGGATACGATAGGCCAAAGTGATCCGCGATGCGGACTGGAGTGAAGTTCCAATGCTTGGATGGATGTGCACAATCACAATCGCCGGGGCGATGATGGGGTCAGTGGAGGCGGATGAATCGCATCGGCTTACCGTCGAACAACTGTATCACGCAAGGGATCAGCCGCTGATGGTGCGCGTCGAGCCGACTTCTGGATCCGAGCGGCCTCGTTTGGCGCTGATGGATCCAAACGGCGCGTTGTTTGCCGAGCCGACTGCCGTGCGGCCGGGCCGGGTCGATCTGGGCGAGGTTTTTCGGGACTTGTGGACATTTCGCGAAACCATGTACCTGCAATGGGTTGGCGAGGATGGCCCGGAAGGGTCCGCCCTGGTGCTGCAACCACTGCTGACCCCGCTGGTGCCGCGCACCGAGCCGCACGTGCATCCTTCAACAGGCGACATCGTGCCGCTCATCATCGGCTGGGATGAACCGGATGAGCGTGTATTTTCCGGTTTTCGCGTCTATCACGAGCATGATGTAATGCTACACACGACCAAAGGGCAGATTCACCTGCTCATGCGGCCTGACCATGCGCCCAACACAGTCTGGAACTTCATTGCACTTGCCCGCGGCGGGTTGTACGACAACGTTCCGTTTCACCGCGTCGTTCCCCTGACCAGCGATGGTGACCCGTTCGTGATCCAGGGCGGCGACCCGTCCGAGACAGGCCTTGGCGGGCCGGGCTACAACGTCGCATTGGAACCAAGCCGCCTTGCTCACGACTTCGGTGTGATCTCAATGGCCCGCGCCGAAGATCCAGATTCAGCCGGAAGTCAGTTTTTCATTTGCCTGTCCCGTGAGGGCACCCGACGGCTTGACGGACAGTACAGCGCCTTCGGCTATGCCATTGATGGTGCCCATACGATTCTCGACATAGCGGAGGTTGAGCTGGCGGATGTCACAGCCGGCCGCCCGGCAGACGCGCCGGTGATCCGCCGCGTGGAGTTGGTGCCAGCACCGCCTCGGTTGCTCGGTATTGGTCGTCCCGAGTCGCGCATCATCCGCGAAGAACCACGCGAGACCGACGCGCCCGGCGGCCGCATACCACGATAGCTCGCGGTGGTGTCAGGGCTGAACACTGTTGCGCTCGTACGGGCGTTGAAACACGGTGGGAAGCAGATAATTGCGACCTTCGTACACAAACACCCTGCCGCTGAGCAGGATCGGCTCATTGCCGCGCGTTTGCGCATGGCGTTCAAGGCGCTGAAGCGTCATACATGGCAGGAGGATCATCGGTGGGTCCGCCAGGCCGGAGGCATCGGCTTCAAAGACAAACTTCCACGCACCGGTTGAACCACGGCTGACACTGCCGCGGCGCATCACCAGTGTCGTGCCTTCCGGCATCAGGTCGTCATCCTCGCTCGCCCTGCTACGTCGCGCTGATTCGACATCGCCCGATCGGCCTGGTCGTCGCTGCAATGGGCCGGTTTCGCGCTCCAGTTCACGCATGATCGACGCTGCATCGCGTGAGCGCGGCTCGTCATCTTCGCCATTGGCCTCTGTGTCGCCCTCGCCTTCGTCTGTATGAGCCACCACGCGAGGCGGGTGCGTCAGCAGCAGGTAATTCCGAGCGTTGTCCACCAGCACCTCCCCGCCGACTTCGAATGCAAACTGCCGGTCATTCCCAGCGACTTCAAGAACCGCTTGAACCTCAGCGAGGAACGACGATGGCAGCACAGTGAAGACGTAGCGAGGCATGGCTTCGCTGGGCGGATCAACCACCAGCCGCCATGAGTTGCTCTCTGCATGATGTGCAATGCGTCCCCGCGCCTGCACCAGCCGGCTGCCTTCACGCAGCAGACTGTCCGCTTCCAGTGGTCGGAGTGTCTCGATCTGTGTGATGGTGTTCGTTGGCGGTGGTGTCGGCGTGGGTGGTCGGGGTGTGGCTCGATCATCAGCAGCCACCGGGCCTGACAGCCCCGCAACAATCGCAAAGGCGACCGATATCGAAACACATTGCGTACGCAGCATAACTAACGCTCCAACGATGACAGAGAACTGTATCCGACAATCACTATCCTGTGTGCAAGCCAGTGTGCAAATTCGGCCCGTTCTTGTTGATCGGCAGCTTCAGCACGTTGCGCCAAGTCGTTCCTTCAAGCGTTTGAACTGATCCGGTCGATGATCGACCAGTGTCAAACCACTGCCTGAGTCGCGTTTTCTGTTGTGCCGTCCTTGGCGTCAATGTGCTGCTGATCAGCGGCTGCTCCACGCCGCGCAACCCCTGGATTTACTATCAGCCCCCAACCACTGCCGAGCCGATGACGGCTGTCAATCGGTCCAGCGAGAATCGCACAGTGGTGGTTGTCGGCCGGTTTGCTGATCCCAGCAAGGCACCGAATTACTCGTCCGGCGTTGGTCAGGCGATGAGCGATGCGTACGCCCGGGCGTTGCTGCACGAGGGATCGTTTGATGTATGGATCAATCCGCAACTGACCCGCGAAGTTGAGGCGGCGATCAGTCTTCCAACGCGCGAGCATGAGCAGGCCCTCGGCGAAATCGGCCGCACAAACCCCGATGTCCATTACGTGATCGCAGGCAAGGTTACAGATTTCTATCACAGCTCGGATTTGCCCGCAGAGGTCACGCGATGGGGGATCTTCGGTCGGCGGAATGAAGCAGTGGTCGCTGTCGATTTCCGCGTGGTTGATCTGAAAACCCGCCGCGTTGTCGGTGCCGATCATCTCAACGGGACCGCACACGCCGGCTCATCGCCCAGCGGTGATATCTACGGCGGTGTGGCGTTGGATTCATACGTCTTCTGGAGTTCTCCGCTCGGCCGGGCCAGTCGAGACGTCATTGCGCAAGCCGTTGATCGCACCATGCGTGTGGTGCCCGGCCGCGTGGGCGATGCTCGCGTGCTCGGCAAACAGTCGCGGCGACGAATCACGATCTCCGGTGGGTCAGAAGCAGGTTTGGTGAGCGGTCGTGAGTATTATCTCGTGCTCACCAGCCGCCTTGCCGAGGACACGCTGATCAGAGATCCCATTACCGAGCGTCCGGTGACCGTGCGCATCGAAAGCGCTTCGCGCAACGCTGCACGTGGATTTCTCACCGGCGCTGTGCCGATCGAGCAGGATATTCGCGGGGCAGTGCTGCGTTCCAGCCGCCCGGCCACGTCCCCTCCGGCTGAACAACAGGTTACCGCCGCGAGTGATGATTCGGTTGACCGTTGACACATTGTGGACCATTGGCGTGACTGCCTCACCGCTCTGCGGTATGCTTTGCCATGCGATTGATTCGCTCTATGGTGATTGTCTTGTGTAGTGTTGGACTCACCCCTGTCGCGTTGGTGAGCACTGGCTGTGAAACCAGCCGTCAGCCGCTGCCGGTTGACGCAACACCCGCTTCGTCTGCACAGTTCGAGTTGGAGGAGGCCACGACAGAGTGGCCGTACTGGCCAACCACCATGCGAATCCATCCGCTGACGCGCATTGTGCGTGATCGTGACCGTGGCAACGGCGCAATCATCGAAGCCCGCATCGAATTCAGCGATCAGTTCGGCACGACCACGCGCGGCGCAGGGCAATTGCGCTTGGAATTGGTCGATCTTGTAGAAGGTGGTGCCCTGCTTGAGGAATGGAATAACGACCTTCGCAGTCTGGCGTCGAACGAACTGCACTTTGATGACATCACCAGGACGTACTTGTTTCGGCTGGAATTACGTCCTGAGTTGGATCGGCGCCAAATCGAACTGCGCGCCTACTTCCTTTCCATCGACGGTTCTCGGCTGGCAGCACAGTATGAACTGGCCCGTTGAGCGGTTGCGGGGATCTTATGAGTTCCCGTTCACAGATTCGTGCTCGCCGACGTGCTCGATCACGCTGTACCGATCGAGGTTCAGCACGACGATCTCGCCATCATCAAGTCGCAATTCCAGGCGATCAAGCCAGAGTTGATCATCCTTGGCATGGGCAAACCACGAGCCGGTCTTGGCCTGCTGATATCGGGTAATCACGCCTTCGGTCACTTGTGACCATGAGCGTTCGCGCATGGCGATCTGCTGGGTCACCCGCACCCGTTTGCCGGGCTGATGAATGGTCGTCTCAAGGGGCATGAGGGAAGTGTATCGAAGAAACCCGTGCCATGGCGCTGCAATCATGTCAACTCGACAGGACCGATGCTCGCAATGGTGAAATCGCCAAACTCGCGACGAGCCAGGTAGGCATTGAGCTGATCCAGTGAAATGGAATCGACTGCCGAGGTTACTTCCGCCAGCGTTCGTGCACGGCCGAGTCGGAAATAGTCATACCCCACGGCCCCGGCACGGGCTGATGTGGACTCGCCTGACATCACCAATTGGCTTTTCAGACCTGTCACGGCGCGATGAAACTCATCCGGCTGTGCGCCTTCTCGCATTCGCTCGATCTCGTCCCTGCATACATCCAGCGTTTGCTGAGCGCGCTCAGGCGTGGTCCCGGCATAGAGCGAAACATGACCACGATCCCGGCCGGCACGGTATGACGCGCCGACGCTGTAGCACAACGAACGCTTCTGGCGAACCTCGGTGAACAACCTGCCACTGGTTGAACCACTCAACACCCGCGTGGCGAGACGCTCGAGCATGGAATCGTCATGCGGCTCGGCTGGGGCATCGTAGGCGAGCGCGATATGGACCTGTGCGGTCTCCTGAGCAATGTGCATCGTGCCGCGCTGTGCCGGGGCGTTGGCCGTTGGTTCTGCGTGTTCGCCAGTCCATCCATTGAGCTGTGCGTCGAGTTGTGCGTGAACAGCGTGATGATCGACATCACCGGCAAACGCAAAGATCGTGCCATGTGGCACGCAACGCGTTGCCCATGCCTCGCGCAGTTCTTCAATGGTGGCATGTTGCAGCACCTGTCGCTCGCCGTAGCCGTTGCGATTGAACGGTGGCGGGTGATGACGTTGACGCAGGTGGAGTGACACGAGGTGTTGGGGGTCATCATCAAGTGATTCGAGCGATTGCAGGCACAAGCTGCGTACCGGCGCGAGCGATTGTTCCGCCAGTGCCGGCGCACGCAGCATGTCAGTCGCCAGTGGAATGGCATCAGCAAGGTGCGAGCCGAGCAGCGTCATCCGCAGATGCAGGTGGTGCGTGGCGACATCGCTGTACCGCTGCACGCCCAGTCGATCGAGTGCATCGCTGTGTTGACGGCTGTCGAGCGAGCCAGCACCGCGGAAGATCAACTCGCTCAGCAGCGGGGCCAGGCCGTCACGATCAGCCGGATCGGTCGAATAGCCCAGCGGTAAGAGCCAATTGAGGGCAACAGAGGCCACACCAGCGACCCGTTCGGTCACGAGGGCGGCTCCGCAGGACAATGTTGATGCGGTAATGGCATTGGTATCAGTGGTCACGGTCATGGAGGCGCAAGTGTAGCCGCCACCTCCTCAGCCGCACAACCGCCCTAACCCACACAGGCCCACCTGCAGTGTCGGCAGTTTTCTCATTGACATGGCGGATCAGCGGTGGTTTTCCGATAACCGGGTACGGGCGGCGATGCGCGCCCGCGATTGGATCAAGGAAGCAACCATGCGTTTCGTCATGAACGGTCTCATTGCGCTGATGGTCGTGGGGCTCTGCGCCGGTGTGATGTACCACCAAAATGAAATGCAGCAGCAGAAGAACCGGACAGACCAGGTACGCGATGCAGTGCGGCAGTTTCAACGCCAGGTCATGCTGCAAGCCACGCTTCGCACGGCGGACCTGAGTGATGCTGGCTTTCCCTTGACGATTGATCCAGCATGGTTTGAAGAAGACCGCCCGGAAAACGACCTGCTTCCGGGGTGGCACCCGTGGGTGGAAATCGCCCACAAGGATGATCGCAAACGTCACCACCCCTCAATCAAATTAGCCACACAGCCGGACCATGCGCGATTCTGGTACAACCCGTACAACGGCGTGGTGCGGGCTCGTATTCCTGCGACAACCTCGGACGCGGCTGCACTTGAGTTGTACAACTACATCAACGGCTCGAATCTCACGACATTGTTCGGTGACGACTCGTAACGCGATCTGTCTGGTGGTCGTTAAACCACAATTTGAATCACGAATCGCCAGTTGCAGTGAGGCCGAGAGACTGTTCAATGGTGTACATGCCGGGTGCGCGGCCGACCAGCCATGCAGCGGCATCAAGCGCTCCAAGCGCGAAAACATCGCGCGTTGTGGCAGAATGTGAAATTTTTATTCGCTCGCCCGGACCGGCAAAAATCACGTCGTGATCGCCAATGACATCGCCTGCGCGCATGCAGTGAACGCGCTGCGAGGACAGTTGAATTCCCGCGCTGTCGCGCAGCGCATCGACCAGGCGAAGCGCGGTTCCTGAAGGTGCATCGCGTTTGGCGGCGTGATGTGTGTCGACGATGTCGATGTCGTATCCGGACCCAAGCAAACGCGCAGCTTCAGTGATGAGATGCTTGAGTACCGCGACTCCGCGCGAGGTATTCGGCGCGATCATCACAGGAATTGACTTGGCTGAAAGTGCCATTTTTTCGGCACTTTGCGCTGAAAGCGCGGTCGTGCCGACAACCAGCGCGGCGTTGTGTGCCACGGCAATGTTCAGCGCGTGCTGCGCGCCGGCATCGGAAGAAAAATCGATGACGGCATCGCAAGAAAGGTTGTCGAGTTGATCGGAAGCGCGCTGCGCATCGTCCTCATGCGCGCGGTGAAGTTGCGCGACAAGTTTGAAGCGATCATCCTCTTTTGCCAGCGCGCAGATGCGCGTTCCCATGCGTCCAGTCGCGCCGTTGACGGCCAGTTGAATCATCGTTGCAGCTCCTTGAGTCTTGGCGACTTGAAAAAAAATTCGTCAAGTGACTTTCAATTGAAGTCCGATAGATGTAAAAATTCTCAATGGCGGTTGTTCCGCCATGCGCAATTGTTTGCGTTTGTGTAGCTCCGACAACTGCACCATACACAAAGGAGGTCATGACAATGGCCACGAAGAAACGCGCCACGAAAAAGGCGACCAGGAAGAAAACAGCCAGGAAGAAACCTGCACGCAAAAAGGCAGCCAAGAAGAAGGTAGCCAAGAAGAAGGCAAAGAAGAAGGTCGCCAAGCGTAAGGTGAAGAAGAAGGCCAAGAAGAAGACAGCCAAGAAGAAGGCCAAGAAGAAAGTCGCCAAGCGCAAAGTGAAGAAGAAGGCCAAGAAGAA
>PWVT01000102.1 GCA_003562195.1 Phycisphaeraceae bacterium
GCCCCCGCGCGACCACCGGTCGCGGCTTTATGCATTATGACGCACCGTTGTGTTCGGTTCGGCACGGCACGTATGGTGACGCCATTGAACTTTTCAACGCCGATCGTCTTTCCCGCCCTCGCGCGACCACCGGTCGCGGCTTTATGCAGTGATGTGAAAAACCCACGGGGATGCCGTGGGTTTTGAGGGGGTGTCGGGTTATCCGTGCGAATTGGGATCAATCGTCATCGCCGCTGAGGAAGTTGGCGAGGCGGCGTTGGCGGACGGGGTGCTGGAGTTTGCGGATGGCTTTGGACTCTACCTGGCGGACGCGCTCGCGGGTGACTTTGAAGATGCGGCCGACTTCTTCGAGGGTGTAGGTGTACCCGTCACCGATGCCATAGCGGAGCTTGAGGATTTCGCGCTCGCGGTAGGTGAGGGTTTTCAGCACGTCGTTGATGCGTGCGCGGAGGGCATCGCTGGTGGCGGTGTCGTCGGGTGATTCCTGTCGATCATCTTCGATGAAGTCGCCGAACTGGGAGTCTTCCGATTCGCCGACGGGTCGATCGAGGGAGATGGGGTGACGGGAGATTTTCATGACACGCCGAGTTTCATCGACGGACATTTCCGCGCGGAGGGCGATTTCCTCGATGGTGGGTTCGCGGCCGACTTCCTGAAGCAGGTGCTTCTGGATGGTGCGCAGGCGCGACATGGTTTCGATCATGTGCACGGGCACGCGGATCGTGCGGGCGTGGTCGGCGACGGCGCGGGTGATGGCCTGGCGGATCCACCACGTGGCGTAGGTGGAGAACTTGTAGCCGCGTTTGTATTCGTACTTGTCCACAGCGCGCATGAGGCCGGTGTTGCCTTCCTGGATGATGTCGAGGAATGGCAGGCCGCGGTTGCGGTATTTTTTGGCGATGGAGACGACGAGGCGGAGGTTGCCGCCGGAGAGATCGCGTTTGGCCTGTTCGTATTCGTTGAAGACGGTTTCGATGGAGCGCACGCGGCCGGCGAGCGTTACTGGAGTTTCGAGGACGAGCGAGAGGAGGCCGTCGAGCTCTTCGCGCATGACGTAGAGGTCTTCGGGGTCGTAGCGGTTGGGGTGCTTGTCGGCGCGGTCGAGGTCGCGCTGGAGGGTTTTGATTTTCTTGTTGATGGCCTGGAGCTTGCGGAGCAGGGGCTGGATTTTGCTGGTGCGGAGGCAGCATTCTTCCAGAAGTGTGGCCATTTTGCGGCGACGACGGGCGATGTCGTCTTCGAGGCGGGCAACTTTGGTTTTGGTCAGGTCGTTGTCTTCGAGCTGCGTCCAGGCATCGCGGTTGAGCGCGAGCAGGCGACGAACGGTCTGGATGTTGACGGGAATGCGCGTGGCGATTTTGGCTTTGGCGTTGTCCTCGGCTATGGAGATGCGCATGGTGCGGTCGAACGGCAGGTTGCCATCGTGCACCTGCTGCAGGACATCCACGGCGGCCTGCGCGGCGTAATCGGATTCAAGCACGCGACGACGGAAGATCATGCGCGTGGTTTCAATCTTCTTCGCGAGACGGATTTCCTCTTCACGTGTTAACAGCGGAATTGTGCCCATTTGCGTGAGATACATGCGAATGGGGTCGTCGATGCGTTTTGAGCCGCTTTCTGCGATCGCTTCCTGGATGACGGCTTGTGCTTCGGCTTCGTCGAGTAGTTCGTCCTCCATATCAGCTGCGGCTGCCGCAGCGCGTCGATCGGAGGGATCATCAGTGTCCTCGGGGGTGTCTTCCTCAAAATCGACCTTTGGGGTGCGGCCGGCTTTTTTGCGATCATCGCGTTTGAATTTGAGGTTTGTCTGCAGTGGGGCTTGGAAGGTGACGAACGCGTTGCGGCGAACAGATTCTTCATCGATAAACTCCACACCGAGTTGATCGACGAGGACGAGCAGTTCGTCGAGTCGTTCGGGATCGACCATTTCGTCAGGCAGTGTGGTGTTGAGTTCTTCGTAGCTCATCCATCTGCGCTGGGCGCTGAGTTCGACGAGTTCACGAAGGGTTGGATGCATATCAATCAATACTGGACTCACGGGTATTCGCTCCAATTGTGAAGGCCGCCATGGCCTTCGCCGCTCATTGCTGAGCTTGCCTCTTACTTCTCAAATGAACTTCGCGCCGCGCCACTGATCGCACCTGCGATCAGTCCTTGCTGACGACGCTTCTCCACTAGATTGCGTACCGCTTCGACTGCGTCTTCCGATGACGACTTGCCTTGACGATACGCATTGACTGATTCGTGATACGCTTCGAAACGCATATGCCCACCGAGCGTCTGAATCGCAGCAACAAGTTGTTCTAACGCAGCTCGCTCGTTGTCACCGCACATACGGCGACCTTCCAGATACAACTGCGTTAGCAGGTTCTTGACCCGCGGGTGGTCGTGCATGCTGAGCAATTGCTGCATCGTGATCGCCTCGCCCCGTTGTACACGCGGGAACAGATCCGACGCAATGAACTTCGCTGCCGGGTCGGCAAACTGCTCTGCATCAAATTGGCCTAGTGCCTCCGCTTCTGCACGAGCGGTTTCCGGAGCGACCAGCATGACGGCAAGCAGATCGTGCTCGGCCCGTCTGCGTGCCGGCTTGACTGCGCCATCTTCAAGTTCAATGCCCGGCTCCGTCATTGCGACTGTTGCCACACCATCCGCCTCGTCAGACCTGTCATGCAGTGTGGTCTTACGCTTTCGCGGCATTGCCTGCTCAACATCCCGTGGCGATATACCCAGCATATCTGCGAGCTGTGTCACCACCAAACGCCTGCGTACACCCTGCATTGCACCAAAACCAAGCTCCGCCAGTTCATGGAGGAATTGTTCAAATCGCTTCTGTTTGGCAGACAAACCAGCGACCGCTGCGAGCGATGCGCGGAAGCGCTTGATCTTGTGCTCCAGGGCGTCTTCCGCTATATCCACCAGCATACGGAGCCGACTCACGCCATCTTCGCACTTGAGAAGATCATCGGGGTCCTGATTGTCCGGCAGGACGCAGATCTTCACATCAACAGTTTCCGCGAAGAACACTTCAAGCGCACGGTCCGCAGCTCGCTGTCCCGCCTCATCTCCATCAAAGAGCAGTACGACTGTATCGCACAACCGTGAGAGAATCTTTGCGTGCTGACGTGTCAGCGCAGTGCCAAGCGTGCCGACGACATTGGTGATGCCCGCCTGGTGACAGGCGATCACATCGGTGTACCCTTCAGTCACAATGACCTGCCGCGCATCAATAATCGCACGCTTGGCCAAATGCAGGCCGTAGAGCGTGCGCGATTTTTGAAAGATCGCGCTTTCGGCACTATTGAGATACTTCGGTTCGTCCTCAGGATTGATCTTGCGAGCCCCGAACGCGACCGGCTGGCCGACTTCATTGCAAATCGGGAAGATCAAACGATTGCGAAACGCATCATAAAAGCCCTCGCCGTTGCTGCGTTGCTTGAGCAGTCCTGCTGCAGAGAAGGTGGCTTCAGAGAGCGCCCGCTTGCGAATGATGTTGTGCAGCGCATCCCACTGATCGGGGGCAAGGCCGATGTTGAACGCGTCGATCATGGCTTCACTGATGCCGCGCGAAGCGCAGATGTCTCGTCCGACAGCCCCGGCAGAAGATGACTCCAGCACCTTGCGGAAAAACGACGCCGCCAGTGAGTTGGCTTCGCGAAGCTGTGCAGCAGACGGCCCGGCAGGGGAGTCACCATCGCCGCTGGCTGAGTCTGGCGTTCGCCGCGGCTTGAGTGTGATACCCGCACGCTCTGCGAGAAACCGCAGTGCTTCCGGAAATTCCATCTTGTGATAGTTGCGGACAAAGTCGAACGCATCGCCGCCGGCTCCGCAGGCGTGGCATTTGTAAAAGGCATTGCCTTTGTGAGTTACCACGGCGAAGGAGGGTGTGCGGTCATCGTGGAACGGGCACAGGCCAACATGCTCGCGCCCCTTGGGCCGCAACGAGATATGCTCGCCGACAAGCTGCACCAAGTCGGTGGCATCGCGCACGGCATCGATATCAGAATGAGCGTCCAAACTCCTCAAGCGAGAACATCCTTTGTTCCGGCACATTCACTGCAGGTGGCGATCACAGCCACTGCATAGTGACAAAGTCCGCATGGGCTGAATCCCGCGCTGCCGCGTTCACGAAAATGAGCAATGAACAGATGAGTCATGGGCAGCAACAACAATTCGGAGACAGCGTGACGAACTCTGATTCAACTTCAACCGCTTCCCATATCACAACCAACCGGGCTGTGTCGGTTCACGGCTCCCTCATCCGTGAGGGCACGCTCCTGTATGTAAATGATGCACCAACCATGGTTCCAGCGGCCTTGGGCGGATGCAGATTCTCAGTACAGGTGTGGCTCGGGTTACCGCTGACTTGTGCCGGTTGCGCTCCGAGATGACCCGGGTCGGCTGCAGGGGTATGCGTCCCATGAATTTTTCGTACTTCGAATCCGAGCAAACGGTACGCTTAATCTGCCCAAGGTCAAACAAAATGGAGCATTTTTCGGACTGCGAGGGAAATTTGGCATAAATTGCAGGAATCCACTCGTTTTCCGATCTTACCCAGTCTGAACAACATGCAGCCGTGAGGAGTGCGAAACGCGCAACAAAAGCGCCGCAACGGCCAAGCACACTCGGCAAGCGGGTTGGTGGGATGGGAAAAGGTTATCAGTCCTGCTGCTTGGTTTGGCGGGTGTAGCCGTATTTTCGCTTGAGGGGCTTGACGACGAGGCCTTGCTTGATGGCTCGTGTGGAGGCCTTGATGCGCTGGGGTTTCCCATCGACCACGGCTGTCATGGTCTGCAAGTTGGGCTTGAAGGTCCGCTTGGTGGTCGAGGTGACTTTCAGGCCGATGCCGCCGAGGTACTTGGCGCGACCTCGATACCGCACACGCTTTCCAACCTTAGTTTTCGCTCCAGTGAAATGGCAGACACGAGGCATGGCAGATGGTCCTTCCGTTACGGGCACTTGCAAACACGTTTCCCGGGCGGGCCGGCGAATCGGTCATTGTAACGCTTCAATCACCCACGGCAAGTCCCCCGCTGGCTGCTGTACTGGTATAGTTTGAAAGTGGAACAGGCCTCTGGCCTGTTGAAACGTTCCTCAGGCGGGACGCCTGTGCCACCGGATTCAAACTGTACCAGTACGCTGGCTGCAGGCATGCCGCCGAGAGCTATTCCCCAGCGAGCGGGTCGCCAGGGTGCAATGCATGCCAGGCGAACCAGAAGCAGTGGATCACATCAATATCGCCTTCTGCCTCAACGACAACCGTGTTCGCTGCGGCATCATGAATGAATGTCATCCGTGTGCCGTTCAGTTCCGTGTCCCAGGCACGACGATCACCAACGCTGCGACCATCGTCAGATGCGGCGCGGCGGGCGAGCAGAGCCATTGGATATACCTTCCGATTTTCGCCCATTTGGACCACGACAACACGGTCCTTCAGGCCGGGGCCATGTTCAGGGAGCGGCTTGACAGGAAATGGGATCGGCTCGGATGACATAAAGTACTGCCGCGGCTCCGCACGCCGGTAGCGCTTGATGAGATGCGGATCACGCTGGATAACGGTCGTCTCCGGCTGCATTTTCTGCCAATGTGACCAACTCACAAGCTGCGCAGGAATTGGGGTGAGTGATAGCCCGGCTTCGGCTGCAGGACCACTGATGGCGCGGCCCTGAAGTTGCGTCCACAAACTCTCGCCTCGATCAAAGTAATCGACCTCCGGATCATCTTCCCGACGATCGTACATGAGCATGTTGGCGTTATAGAGCAGGCCGCTCACCCCCAGTTCGACGACCTGATCGCCAACACTGCGGTCGAACACGCGCACTGCATCACCCGGCCAACTGTAGGTGACCGCGATCGGTACTCCACCAAGCGTATCGTTGATGATCTCATGCACGGTTAGCAGTGAGATCGGATACGCGCGGGCTTCGCCGTCGATAGCCACCCCGACAATGCGGTCGTTACTGACAAGAAACTTACCGCGTTGTTCTTCATTGATAGCCCACGCCTGTGCGGTCGTGAGTGTGTCCGGGTAGTCCAAACGAGGGACCATGTCGCGATGGAGCATGGGGGCGGACATTTCACTTGCCGGCACAAGCAGTGTGGAGAGATCAAAGCCATATGACTCGATATTGGTGCCGTCACCCGGCGGGCGCTGTTTGAGCAATGCGGGCATGATGGCCCACGTGGTCAATGCGACACTGACAATCACCGCGACCAGGACGACCCAGCCGCCGCTTGAAAACGTGAAAAGACGTGTTTCGCTCATGGCTGTTCGACCACGGAAGCGACAGCGGCCTGCCCGAGAGTAGAGCCGGTCTGCACCGGCCCGCGATCGACAAGGAACAGTGCAAGCAGTGCAGAGAGGTACACGATGCTCGCAAGGAAGACCTTGCGAGCGCTGGCATCTGTGCGCTGCATGTAGAACCTGATGCTTAAGCCGGTCATCCACAACGCCAAGATCACCGAGCCGAACAAGAACACCCAGCCAGCGAGCCCCGTCATTGTGGAGATCAGCCCCAGTGGCAGTAGGATCAAACTTGTCAGCACCAGCACACGGCCGGTGAGTTCGCCTTTGGGGTCAAGAACCGGAAGCATGGCGTAGCCGCCTCGGGCGTAGTCTTCACGGTACATCCATGCCAGTGCGAGAAAGTGTGGTAATTGCCAGACGAAGAGGATGCCGAAGAGCACCCACGCGCCAACGTCATACAACCCTGCTCCGTCGCGCACCGCCACCCAGCCAATAACCGGCGGCAACGCACCACATACAGCGCCGACAATCGTGTTGAGCGTGCTTCGGGTTTTCATCGGCGTGTACACGATGACGTACAGCACGATGGTCAGCAGTGCGAGGGCGGCTGCGGCGATATTGACGAAGATCGCCAGCATCCAGACACCGAGGTACCCCATCACGCAGGCAATGGCGAAGCTTTGCAATACACCGATCTCACCGGCGGGCAGGGGGCGGTTGCGAGTGCGATGCATCTTCGCATCAAGCCGCACTTCCCAGACCTGATTCAGTGATGCCGCACTCG
The DNA here is from genome assembly GCA_003562195.1 of Phycisphaeraceae bacterium. Taxonomy (GTDB): domain Bacteria; phylum Planctomycetota; class Phycisphaerae; order Phycisphaerales; family SM1A02; genus PWVT01. The sequence goes on from PWVT01000102.1 coordinate 7,032, forward strand.
CTGCGGCAAGGCCGGTGCCGATCATCGTGATCGTCAGCAGCATCCAATCCACACCCATCGGCAGGGCCAGCACAAATCCCACCGCAGTGGTGAGCAGTACCAGCGCGCTGAGCCGTGCCTTGGTGAGGTCCATGTACACACTCGTGCGGCTTCGACGCGCTGTCGGAGCAGCCACCTGCTCGCCAAGCTCGGCTGCGTCGATCGCGTTCGATGATGAACTGGCCAGACTCATGGCATTCAGCGGATGGGGATCAAAAATGAATGGACCAGGCAGTGGTTCCGTGGTCTTTGTGAAACTTATCACATAGTATCCGAGAGCGGTCAGACGATCCATCATCCTAACCGATTCACTCCGCCCATGCCCGATGCCTATCGCAGCCAATTTGCTCGAATTCTCGCCCTTGGTTTCGGCATGACCGTCGCCATGTGGGCGGTGGGGTATGTCGCGATGATGCGGCCGGGACTGGTGGTGGGTGAAGCGCTGTTTGCGCTCACGCTGGCGTGTCTGGTGCTCGGTGGGGTGGTGGCTGGGCGAAGCTCGCACACCCGCAGCGACGCGGTGAAAACCGGGTTGCAAGCTGGCGTGCTCTCGGCGGTACTCAACCTGCTGATCATCGGCAGTCTCATCGGCGGCGACAGTACCGCTGAGCGACTGATGTCCTTTGGCATCTGGAGCGGTGGGGCGCTGGGCGTATCAATGGGGTTAGCAGCACTCGGTGCGGCTGTGGCGTGGCGCGGCGGGCAGGCGATCGATGCATCGCGTGGCAATTGGTATCACCGTTTTGCGTGCGTTTCAGCAGTGACGGTGTTCCTGCTTCTGATCACCGGTGGCCTGGTCACGGGCCATGAAGCGGGGCTGGCCGTGCCCGACTGGCCCAACACCTTCGGCCACAACATGCTGCTGTACCCGCTGGAGGAGATGGTCGGCGACGAGGGTGTGTATTACGAACATGCCCACCGGCTCTATGGCATGCTTGTGGGAGTTGCGAGCATGGTCTTGGCGGTGACGCTCATTCTGTTCGACCGTCGCGCTTGGTTGAGGCGAATGGGATTCTACGTACTGCTCATGGTGTGCTATCAAGGATTGCTCGGTGGCCTTCGCGTCACCGGCCACCTTACGCTTAGTGCCGATCCTGACGAGATGATTCCGAACACGATTCTCGCCGTGGTGCATGGTGTGTTCGGCCAGGTCGTCTTTGCTGCGATCGTCGCCATTGCGGCGTTCACTTCAACGACGTGGCTGTCGAGTCGGCCGTCTACGGCCAAGCTTTCAGCCGGATCTGATCGGTCAATGTCGCTGGCGCTGGTGGTCATGCTCATCGTGCAGCTTGCCCTTGGCGCGTTGTACCGGCACCTTCGCCGCGATGCGGGTGATCCGATGGAGCACATCCACTGGCTGTATGTGCATATTTTCCTTGCTGCGATTGTCACGGCATTGGCGATCTTCGTTGGTGGTCGCCTCTGGGCGTTCAACAAGGATCAACCGATCCTGCCGCGACTGGGTAAGGCGATGGTGCACACGGTCGGGTTCCAGCTGCTGCTGGGCATTCTTGCGTTGATCTCTGTGATCGCAGCTCGAAGTGTTGACGGCATCAGCATCTTTGAAGTTACGATGACCACGATGCATCAGGCGACCGGCGCGTTGCTGCTCGCGCTCGCTGCGTTGGCCATGCTTTGGATCCGGCGGCTTCTGGTTGAACCATGACCGTCAAATGAGACACTCCTGTTTTAGTAAGGCCGGATGTTCCCTCGGCACGGCAACGTGCGTGCACTTAAAATGAGATATCCTGTTGTTGTGAGCACGATCGCAGCGAATCCATTCTCAATTGCCCGCGAGTTGGCGGCTGACATCAAGCTGAGCCACAGCGTGTTCGCGATGCCGTTTGCCCTGCTTGCAGCGTTCATGGCTGCATCGCATGTCGGGCCGATTGACTGGTCGATTTTCATCGGGCAACTGGTACTGATTGTGCTGGCGATGATCTTTGCGCGCACCGTCGCGATGCTGGCCAATCGGCTGATCGACGCACGCATCGACAAGGAGAACCCTCGCACCGCAGGCAGAGCCATTCCCAGTGGGCGCGTCTCACCGGATGCTGCCCGAGGTGTGCTGCTGGCCAGTTCGATGGGATTCTTGGTGATCTGCGCTGCGTTCGGATTCTTCTTTGGCAACTGGTGGCCGCTCATCCTTGGCGTGCCGGTACTGGTGTGGATCAGCAGCTACGCCCTGTTCAAGCGGTTCACCTCGCTCTGTCACGTGTACCTTGGTTCGAGTCTGGCAATCAGCCCGTTGGCGGCTGCGATCGCAATCGACCCGGCATCACTCTCGCAACCGGCCATCTGGCTGATTAGCGCGATGGTGCTGTGCTGGGTGGCGGGGTTTGATGTGATCTACGCGCTGCAGGATGTGGCGGTGGACAAAGAACAGGGATTGTTCAGCATCCCATCGCGATTTGGTGAACGCGGCGCGATGTGGATCAGCCGCATGCTGCACGTGGTCGCGGTGGGGTGTCTCGTAGCGGCAATGTTGTCTGACGCACGGTTGGCGACACTGTTTGGTCTGGGCGTGTTGACGGTGATTGTGTTGTTATGCTTTGAGCACGCCATCATTGCACAGCACAGCACGAGCAAAATCACGTTGGCGTTCTTTACGCTCAACGGCATCATCAGTTGCGTGCTGGGCGTGCTCGGGATCGCCGACGTGCTGCTGGGCTAAGACTGCTCATGTGGCGGCGGTGACTCGCCGGGCTGGTTGCCCTGTTGTTTCTTGATGATGCCGACGTACAGAGGGACTTGTGTGAGTATCTCCTCGCCGCTCTTGAGCAAGACCCAATACTTGCCCGGCTTCTTGAATGGCAATTGTCGCAACACGACTCGGCGGGGAATGACCTCAAGTGGACTTTTCGCGTGCATCGGCCCGCCGACATCCAGCAGTACGTCTCCGTCAGAATGTTCTACCCGCAAACGCAACTCCACCGGCTTGGAGACATTCGTCACCTGGAAGAAGATCTCCATGGAGTCGTAGGTGCGCGGCAGAGAGGAGAAGGCGATATTGCTGAAGATGCCCGCTACGACCCACTTGCCGGTTTCCCGGTCGTGATAGACATGGTCCGCCACGAGCAGTGCGAGCGGGAGCGGTTTCTCGGTCGTCGGTTCGGTCATGTCATCGTGTCCTTCGGGCCGCGGGTGGGTGTTGGTGTTGTGCGTCGGCGCGAAGCCGCAGGCGGCGGATCAACCGCGAGCCAGCGACCCCATCGGGTCCCACGGCGGCAGCACGATCGGCTCAGTCTCCAGCGCTTCAAGTAGTTCCGGCGTGAGGTACTTCTTGCGGGCGGCGATCTCGAACATGTACTCATCAAACCATGAGTCATTCATGATGTAAAAGCCCTTCTCGCCGTTCTCCTCTTCGCCCCAACTGTTTTCCACGCGCCAGCGTCGCGGCTGGTCATCTTCCACATCCACGCCGGTGAAGAGCATCGCGTGCGTCATCAGCGTCTGGTGGTGCAACAGGCGGCCGGCCTTGTCGAGCGCGAACTCGGTGTCATACAGCGTTTCGTAATCAAAGAGGTTCTTGTCCCACAGGCCCATGTCGCGGCGCATCATCTTGCCGACATCACAGCCCATCCAGACCGGCTCGCCGTCCATGATGATCTTCTGCGTGATGCTCTTCATCACATCCATGGGCACATTGAGATACTTCACTGGCGTGCCGCCAACGACATTGCCGAGATGCTGCACGGTGAACGTCTTGCCGTACGGACTGGTTTCACGCGGATCGTGCACGATGCACACGTAATCATCCAGCGGGCCGTCCACGTACTTCTTCGCGAAATCCTGCGGCGTCATCTCGCCATCACGGTGGAACTTGCGGTCCTTGTCCATCCACTGCCAGTTGAACGACTTCGGCGGTGTACCGAGATGGATGCAGAGCATGCGGTGGATGACGCGAACAATCTCGTGCTTGGCTTGGCGCATCGCCTCATCGTTGCCGCCATCGTTCTTAAGGTCGCGCAGTGTCTTTGCGCCTTCGCGCAGCTTGTGCAACAGCAGACTGTTCATACGGCCGGTGTTGGAGGAGCTTTCCGTTTCCGGCATGACCGCTTTGGGAACAAGGCCGTGTTTGTGGATAATGTTGACGAACATATTCCACTGCCCGCCGTCATCGAGCGGCCGCTCGAGCAGGAACGCGACAGTTCGGTCATCAACTGGCTTATCTGCAGTCTCGATAATCGCTTCGAGGAAGTAGTTGGCGCGTTCGAGTTTGTCCCAGAAGAGTGTGTAGTTCTGGCTGAACTCAAAATCTTTGAGATTCATCTTCTTCATCGCGCCGACGCGAAAGAGGTTCAGGCCCGCAAACATCCAGCACCTGCCGGACTTCTTCTGGTTCGTCACCTTCCAGTCATCGAGATGATGCGAGAAGGTGTGATCCATCTGCGTCACGATGTTGCGATTGAGCGCGACATCATCAGCCGTGACCTGTGTGACGGCGTTCTGCGCCATGCGGTACGCGGGCTGGGAGGCAAAATCCTCGTCCATGTCGGCCAGTACATCGGGACTCAGGTCGGCGGAGGCGGTGGTAGGCGAAGCAGCTTTGGCGGGTCGTTGAGCGAAGGTCGTCATCGAAACAATTCCTCTGAGATAACTATGGATTCGGAGTCAATCATAGCGGCCCAGCGCGAAAAAAAAGCCCAGGGATGGCAATCCCTGGGCTTTGAGCGTGCTCACTGTGCAAGGCCGATTACCTCTTGTCCTCGTCCTTGACTTCATACTCCGCGTCGATGACATCGTCATCCTGCTTTGCTTCGCCGCCGGCCTCGCCCTGAGGCGCAGCTCCGGGAGCGGCACCACCTTCACCGGCCTGCGAAGCTGTCGCTTCGTACACGGCCTTACCAAGCTCGATCGACGCATCGTTGAGCTGCTTCATGGCCGCTTCCAGAGCCGACTTGTCGTCTTCCTTGAGCTTGCCTTCAAGGTTGGAGATGGCGGATTCGATGTTGCCGCGTGCTTCGGAGGAAATCTTATCGCCATGCTCTTCGAGACTCTTGCGTGTGGAATGCACGAGCTGCTCGCCCTGGTTTTTCAGGTCGATGAGTTCACGGCGGGCCTTGTCCTCAGCAGCGTGTGCTTCGGCATCGCGCTTCATCTGCTCGACTTCCTCGTCACTCAAGCCCGATGAACCCTTGATCTCAATGTTCTGACTCTTACCGGTGGCCTTGTCTGTTGCCGAGACACTGAGGATGCCGTTGGCATCAATTGTGAATTCAACTTCAATCTGCGGCATGCCGCGCGGCGATGGCGGGATGTCCGTCAGATCAAACCGCCCAAGCGAGCGGTTATCCTTGGCGAACTCGCGCTCACCCTGGAGAACGTGAATCGTCACGCTGGTCTGATTGTCCGCGGCGGTGGAGAAGATCTCCTTCTTGCTGGTGGGGATGGTGGTGTTCTTTTCGATGAGCTTGGTCATCACACCGCCGAGCGTCTCCACACCGAGCGAGAGCGGCGTGACGTCCAGCAGCAGCACGTCCTTAACGTCGCCAGCGAGCACGCCACCCTGGATCGCTGCGCCGATGGCGACGACTTCATCCGGGTTGATGGACTTATCAAGCTCTTCAGTGCCGAAGACTTCCTTGGCGATCTCCTGCACTTTGGGGATGCGTGTTGAGCCGCCGACCATGACCACTTCCGAGATGTCCTTGGATTCAACCTTGGCATCCTTGAGGGCGGTCTTGCACGGCTCGATCAGGCGGTCAAACAGATCAGAGCAGATCGACTCGAACGTCGCTCGCGTGACTGTGATCTGAAGATGCTTCGGCCCGGACTGGTCCGCAGTAATAAACGGCAGATTGACCGTGGTCTCACGCTGCGAGCTGAGTTCGTGCTTGGCCTTTTCAGCCGCTTCCTTCAAGCGTTGTAAGGCCATCGGGTCATTGCGAACATCGATCCCTTCGGTCTTGCGGAACTCCTCAGCGATGTGATCGATGAGCTTCTGGTCGAAATCATCGCCACCGAGGTGGCCGTCGCCGTTGGATGAGAGTACTTCAAACACACCATCGCCGACGTCGAGAATCGAGATGTCAAACGTACCACCACCGAGGTCAAACACCGCAATGCGTGCATTGGTCTTCTTCTCAAGACCGTAGGCCAGCGCGGCGGCGGTCGGCTCGTTGATGATGCGCTCGACCTTGAGTCCAGCAATCTCGCCGGCATCCTTGGTGGCCTGACGCTGGGCGTCGTTGAAGTACGCCGGGACAGTAATGACCGCGCGTTCAACCTTCTCGCCGAGGTAGTCCTCCGCAGTCTGCTTGAGATCCTGAAGGATCATTGCGGAGATTTCCGGCGGCGAAAAGGTCTTGTCGCGCGCCTTGACCTTCACCAGTTCGTCCTCGCCACCGACAACTTCATACGGGACAAGCTTCTCTTCGGACTTGACCTCATTATGACGACGTCCCATGAAGCGTTTGATGGAGAAGACGGTGTTCTTGGGGTTGGTCACCTGTTGGTGCTTGGCGGGCTGGCCGACAAGCCGTTCACCCTTGTCGGTAAATGCAACGACAGATGGTGTGGTACGGTTTCCTGAACGGTTAATGAGCACCTTGGGGTTGCCGCCCTCCATGAGCGCGACGACCGAGTTGGTGGTGCCAAGATCGATTCCGATGATTTTTGACATGGTTCTCTACCTCGTGCTGGCGATTGTGCGAACTTCGCGAATAGCGTGTTCAAACCTCCGTCATGGAGGCGTTTGAACTCTTGACGCAATGCTGATGCCAAAACAATGGCCGCACTGAGGCAGCCATCAGGCAGTGCAGGAGGCAAATGCCCGGCCTGATGCGGTCAGAAGATGGGGCGAGACTGCCAGAATGGCGGGGCACTGATGTGCCCCGCCTGCGGGGGTTCGCAATCGGGCTACGGATCAGCCCCAATTCGACAGCAGGATCAGCAGGTCCGAAACATCAACCGCGCCATCGCCGTTGAGGTCGGCCGGGCAGGGGCCTTCGCTCGGGCAGTCACCCCATGCGCTCAGCAGGATCAGCAGGTCAGAGACATCCACGACACCGTCGCCGTTGAGATCGCCGATGATCCCGCTGCCCTCGGGCGCGAACATCGCTGTGAGCGTGACGTCACCTGTGGGGGTGTACAGCCACTGGCTCTGACCCGCCGATTCGGGATGACCCGCAAAGCCGTCGAACTGATAGCCATCCTCGACCTCGATGTGCAGCGGCAGGGGGACATTGTCGAAGTACACGCCTGTCCATGGCGAGCCGACATCGGCCAACTCGATGGTGTTGATTTGAATCGAGCCGCGCTCCGGTGTGTCGTTGATGAACGTCAGTTCCGACATCCCGGGCAGCTCAAAGTGGTTGGTGATGTGCTCGCGCATATATCCCTGTCGTAGCGACGCGAAGATGCGAAGCCGATCCACCCACAACGTCCAGACGTTCCAATTGGGTTGCCGCCATCGCAAAATGTGCTCTGGCATGTTCGGCGCGTACAGATCCTCAAGCTCATCAATGCTGGCGATGACGGTCTCGGGGACAAAGTTAACGTTGAGCAGATCAGCAAAGCGATTGATGAACTTGTGCTGGAAACGTTCGCTTTCAAGCAAAGAGCGGAAGATAAATGTGGACCAGTTGGTTATGTCCACCGCCACGCGATGCAATGAGTCGTGAGAGGCAGCTTCAGCCGCGTCTTCGATGTTGAAGCCGAAGCCATAGTCAACGTCATACATCAGCGTGCGCCACCGGCCGTCCGGCGTGCGCGGCCGCCAATAATCGTAGTTGTTCTGCGGCCAGTCGCGATCGTACATATAAATACGTGCGGCCCAGTGAGTGATGAAATCATCGACATCCAGCATGGTGCGAATGTGCTCATAGTTTTCATCATCCGCAAGCGAGTTGTCTTCCATGAAGCTGATCATGGCATCGTAATGCTCAGAATCACCTTCTTTCACTTCGCCGTTGCGGGTGAGTAGGTCGATGTTCTCCGGGTCAACATCATGCACGATGCCGATGTAATGCTTGTCATAGCGTTCGCGCATGTTGTGGATGCCCCAGTACTCGCCGTTGATGAAGACAATGATCGGCCGGGCGGCCTGGGTGTCGATGTCTTCGTTCTTAACAAGCCCTTGCTGCATGACATCACCAAAGATTGTTCGCACGCGATTCTGCCCGCCGTTACGAAGGAGGAATCGCTTGAACTTCTCCGGTCCTTCATCCCCGAAGAGCGGGTAGTCGAGATACTCCTCACCGTATGAGTTGCGGGTGTATACGCGCAGGGTCTTCTGTCGTGCGCAGCGGGTGCCGCCGCCATGAATGCGTAAGCCGACGTTCTGCGCTACGGCGAGTGCGCCATTGGTCTCAAACAGTTCAAAGTGCCCTTCACGCTCCCACTCAGGGCCGCGTTCACGGTAGTTCGCCGGTCGGGAACAGGGGGCTTGGTCAGGATCGAAGTTGTCGTCGTACACCTTGCCGGGCACGTAGATGCCGGGTTCGTAGCCGAAGAAATTATCCTCATCGGTGATGATGGAAACGACAGAGAAGGTGTACCGCTCATGCGCCTCCTCATCGACAATGAATGTGGCAGAAGTCGTTTCGCTGGGCAGGTGGCCGGGTGGAGCCGCGACGGCCCGCACGGGCGTGACCTTGAATACTTCACCGATCGGGGTGTTCCATAATTCCGGGGCCGTGGTCGGGATCATACTGTAGTAGTTATCCTCCCCATCTCTGGACTCGATGGTGACTGGTTGCGTGTATATGAAAGTGTCTTTGTTTCCTGGTATTGGTGTATTGCCGTTGAGTGTGTAGTAGATCACGGCGTCTCGGTCCTCGGTGTGCATCTCCAGTTGGAAGCTTTCGGTGTAAAAGCCCGCGGCCTGTGAGAAGCTCACTGGCGAACTGAGTCCGGTGTAGCCATCGGTGGTGTTGGGCTCACCGGGGGTCGGCTCAGCAAAGTACACCCACTCACCCACACCATCGGGCTGACGGCCATATGACACATTGGTGGGAATGGGCGTCGGTTCAAGCTCATCGAGCAGCACGCCGCTTGAGTGCGTGAGGATGACCTCTTCGCCGGAGGAACTGATGGCGTAGTTGGTGTGCAGCTCACCTTCCGGATCGGTGCGGTCCTTGTTGGAAGCGAAGATGATGAGAAACTCCCCCGGTGCGATGCTCACCGCGGGAAACACCCACTTGAATGGATCGTTGTAGTTGTCCGACAGCCCGAAGCCCTCAAGGTCAACATCGCGACTGCCGGCGTTATACAGCTCGATCCAGTCTTCAAAGTCGCCGTCTTCATCCTGAAGGCCGGCATTGTTGGAGGCGACGACTTCGTTAATGTACAGCTCAAGATCAACATCAGGCGGAAGCTGAAAGACGCCGGGGTTGGCGACATCGCCATTGGCCGAGGTCCACGA
>PWVT01000209.1 GCA_003562195.1 Phycisphaeraceae bacterium
CACCACTCACCCCGATCAGCAGTGGTGACGAGCCGTCATACCCGCATCGTGAGCTCAAGGCCTGCCGCACGCCGGCAACAAGAGGGTGCCTGCGAGCTGCAATGGGCATCGTCTCGGCTGGATGAGGCGGCTGTGACGGCACGTTTTCATTGTACGAACCACTGCTCAACGACGCAGATGGCTCACGGGTGAGGCGTGGTATCATGCTATGCAGTGCTGGCCATGTTTGATATGTTGATGCTCGCTGAAGATGACACCGGCCGCGAAGCGGCGCAGTGGCTGCCCGCCATGCTCATGTCGCTTGGTGTGATCATCATGCTGATTCTGTGGACCATGTCGATGCGTGGCCGCTCAGCCCGTCGCAATCAGGACTATACCTCGCCGCGCGAGCAGATTGACCGCATTAAGGCCGGTCACCGCACGCGCGAGATTGAAAACGCCCTGTCCGCTGAGTTCGTCACGTCGGCAACAGAAATCGCTGCCCGGCTGGAAAACAAAGCCGAGCGGCTTGAACAGTTGATCCACCAGGCCGACGCTCGAATCGCTGCACTACGCCAATTGCACACCAATCACCAGTCGTCGGTGACATCCCCTGCCGAAGAACAGGACACGCATGCGGACGATCGCCCGGAGGGATCTGGTTCTTCATTATCCCGCGAGGATTCCTCCGATCCTCCGCAGCACGAGTCATCTTCACAAGCACCGCAAGAGCCATTGCGAAAACCCGGCGCCACCACTGACCCGTTGGCGTGCGCTGTGCATGAATTAGCCGACGCAGGCAAGACCCCGGTGCAGATCGCGCAGGAACTTGGCGAGCAGGTCGGCAAGGTCGAATTGATCCTTGCACTCCGTAGCACGTAATGGCTCGGCGCGGATTCGCTGTGTCCCGTATCATCGCTGCATGGTCCACCAATTTCTCTATGTTGCCTTCGGTACGATCACTGGCATGCTCCTCGTTGCAGGCGTGTTGCATCTGCTGCCAGCGCTTGGTGCCAAAACGCTCAACGCTGCGCTGTGCCGCGCACCAATGCTGGATCTGATCGTCACCTGGTTCACCATCGTGCCCTTGATCGTGGGCCCAATTGTGGCTGGATGGATCGGCCTTGCCGCAGCGATCGTCGGACAGATATCAGCGTTGTTAATCTGGCAGACACTGCACGAGTTGGCCAATGCACGTGCGCGAAAGGGGCCGCGCATTGTGAAGGTTGTCAATCGGCTGGTGGGCTGGCCGCGCAATCACGCAGCGTTGTGGGTCACAGCCATCACGGTTCCCGTGTTCTGGCTCGTGCGCCTGTCCCAGATCGTGCTGTATCCACTGCTCACGTTGCTTATTGGTCTTCCACGATACAACAGTGGAGCATGGGTCAACGTGTCGCGGCAGAAGTTCAGCGGCCTTGTCGGCCATGACCTCATCTGGTGCCTCTATTGCGACTGGATGACAGGCATCTGGTCGCTCGGCTCGGAAATGCTCCGCAATGTTGAGTCATTCTGGTGTCCGATCCGTTTCGACAACAGCAAGAAGTGTGAAAACTGTCAGATCGACTTTCCCGATGTCAATGCCGGCTGGGTGGCTCCCGATGCTACCATGGCTGATGTGACCGCGAAGTGGGACGAGATGTACAGCACCACCAAGCCGGGCGACCGCGCATGGTTCGGCCATCCCGTACGATTGACCATCGACCGCAAGCCGCACCCACCTGAACAATCTTCCAGTCCATGAGCGCGGCCACCACGACAACTCGCAGCCAGTCACCACTCAAGTGCGAGCGATTGATGACGCGCATCATCGCTGCGGCCACGCATCGAGACGCTTCGGATGTCGCAGAGCAACTCCGCCGTGAATACCACACGCCCGGCATTACCGTGGCTGAGGCATTCAGCGAACGCGGCCTTGAGCCATACGTGTACAGTCGCGGGCTGGAGCAGTTCTACAGCGAGAGCGATGCATTCATCTTTGAATCGGCGGTGTGGAATCGCAATCGAATCAAACGCGAGATGCGCAAGTGGATCGGCCGTTACCTTCAGCGCGTGCGCCAGCAGCGCGGCGGTCAGCCACTCAATGTGCTCTGTATCGGCGACGGGCTTGGGTTTGACTCCGCCCACTTCGCCTCACTTGGCCATAACGTGACCTATCACGAAGTGCCCGGCCCACACGAGGCCGTCGCGCGTGAAGTGTTTGCCGCTCAAGACTGTAACGTGCGAATCGTTGACGACCCAGCCGATATTCCCGGCGCGTCGTTCGACGCGCTGGTCTGTCTGGATGTGTTGGAACACGTGCCCGACCCCGGCGGTTTTGTCGGCATGTTGCTGGCGCACCTCAAAGATGACGGCCAGTTCATCGTGCACGCGCCGTTTTACATGATTCATCGCGCCTATCCGACACATCTGAAGGCCAACCGTGTTCATAGCGGCAGCGTGCAGCTTTACACTCAGCACGGTTTGAAGATGGTCGCCGGCCGGGCATTCTGGAACCCACTAGTCTTCTCGCGCGACCGACAATCGCCAGCGCCAAGCGTGCTCACGCGAATGGCGATCGCCGCTGGCGGGAGCTACCTGGCACTTGGACGATGGTCGGTCTGGCCGATGATTCCAGTGCATCTGTACCGTTGCGTGCGACAGCGTTGGTTTCAGTAGCGTTGGCGACAAGAGATCAGCAAATCATCCCATGCCAATGCAGTTGATTTACTCATACAACGTGCTGAAGGGTTAGGCCATACTTCCACCCTTGTCTACGTGAGTTGGTAACCGCTCACAGAATCAATTGACTGGAGGAAGTTCTTATGCGTGTTCAAACCTGCCCTTCCATTCTTGCAGCCGGCACCGCTGCGCTACTGACCGCCAATGCCATTCATGCCTCAGGGTTCGCGCTGCATTTTGACGGCATCACCGGCGAGGCCATCTCCGCAGCCAACTTTGATGTGGCCCAAATCACGGTGGAATCGTGGGTCAATGTCGAAACTGTCAACCTCGACCCATGCTGTACCTTTGCCGGCGTGCTCACCTGGGGACGCGATTGGGACGCTGCGTGGGAGTTCGGCGTCGTTGGCGTGCCTGCTGGAGGCCCGCTTGAGCATGTCTACCCATTTTTTAAGATCAACTGGGGGAAAAACGGTTCTGCATCGATGCTCAGCGCTGATGCCACGTTTGATCTGAATGAGTGGAACCACATCGCAGCGACATACGACGGCAGCACTGCACGGATGTATCTCAACGGCGAATTGGTGGATGAAGTTCAATTCGATGTACCCATCTCAAACGGCGGCGATGGGGCGATCATGTCCATTGGCAACAATTTCCCCGGTGCCAGCGAATTTTTCGGTGGCACGATGGATGAAGTGCGGATCTGGAATATCGCACGCAGCCAGCAACAGATCCTGCAAACCATGTATCGGCCTCTGCTTGGCACCGAACCCGGCCTGCTTGCCAACTACGCGCTCAATGAGGGTGAGGGGAAACTGCTTCACGATTCTTCCAGCAATGCCAAGCACGCGGTGATCGTGACCACGCGCAACGGCAATGGCACAAGTTGGGTGGTCTCCACCTCGCCGGTAGATTTGAAGATCGGTGACCTCAACGGAAACGGTATTGTCGATACCTCAGACCTGTTAATCCTTCTCGGTCAGTGGGGTCCGTGCGACGGATGCGCTGGGGATCTCAACGGCGACAGTGTAGTCGATGTCACCGATATGCTCATCCTGCTCGGGAACTGGGGAACGCCCGACGCTGAGTAGTCGATGCACGCACATCAACGCGACACCGGCTTGGCGCTCCACCCGCGTCCGGCCGGTGCGTTTGCATCCAGGGCGTCATCTAGAACGACTCGTCAAGCCACGCTTGCAACTGCGATACCGACCGCTGCCCGCGAAGCTCACTCACCACTGCACCATCACGGATGAGGTACGTCATGGGAATGGCGGTGCTGCCGAGATACGCTGCCGCAGCATCTGACTCTCGATCGACTTCGACATGCGTTGCAAGGATATCCGCCCGGCTCAGACGCTCGATGACAGCCGGATCATTCATGGCATCTTTCTTGTATTGCTGACACGGCGCACACCGGTCGGCCGTGGCAAACACGATCACCGCAAGTCCTGTTTCCTGTCCTTTGGCAATGACCTCACGCAATGAGGGGCCATCGCGAAGAATCGCAGGCAATTCAATCACCTCACGCGCCACGATAAAACCGGTCTTCGGATCGTACGCGTGATCAACGGTCAAACGCTGCATCCATGCCTCGATCTCGGGCGGCGCTTCTGCCCTGTGCCCTTCGGCCTCGCTGCTGGATGCACAGCCAACGCTCAGAAGCGCACTTGCAAGCACGATCAACACGATCGAAACAGTCGGTGAAATCATGTATCGAGTATAGCCGCCCTGCCCCGCAACACGCCCACGCACTTTGCGTCGCGAAAGCGGGTGAAGGGATTCGAACCCTCGACGTTCAGCTTGGGAAGCTGACGCTCTACCACTGAGCTACACCCGCGATCGCTGTATTTCTAACGTATCGCGGCATTTTGTCCAGTTGACTGCACGACAAAGCCAACATTTGTTGCGCAACAACCTGTTGTGCATGGCTTGAGGAGACACCGGATTGCTCACTTCGCTTGA
>PWVT01000233.1 GCA_003562195.1 Phycisphaeraceae bacterium
CGCTCAGCGATCGCGACTGGCGATGCGGCTTGTCGGAAGCGGCGAAGGTCGCGCTCGTCAAGGATGCAACGTTCTTTGAACAGATCGAAGCTGTCGCCCCAGTATTGGCATCGCGCGATGCGGCGGCATGCGAACAGGTGGTCAAGCGATGCGCCGAGCTGCATCTTCGCCACATCGTCGATAGCGGCGATCCGTTTGAGCTCACCGAGGCCCGGCCGCTGGATTTCGGCCATTGGGCAGCGCACAAACTCGAACAACGCACCGACTGGCGCGTGCGCCACGGCGAGGCCGTGGCCATCGGCATCGCGCTGGATGTCACCTACGCAGCGCTCATCGGCATGCTGCCAGAAGCTGATGCCCAGCGCATCTTGACGTGCCTGGAATCGCTCGGCTTCGTGCTCTTTGACGAAGCGATCAATGACCACGAATCACTGCTGCGCGGGCTGGAGGAGTTCCGCGAACACCTCGGCGGGCGCCTGACCGTGCAACTGCTCGACCGTATCGGCCACGGCGTGGATGTGAACGACATCGATCATGCGAAAATGATTCTCGCGATCGACCGGCTGCGCCAGCGGGCAGAATCACTCCGCTAACAGCGATGCATTTTTCCTCGCGGTCGGACTCGCTCTTCGCATAAGGTATGAGCATGAGCGTTCCCATCCCCCGTTCAAAAGTTGTTGACCTGTACTTCATGGAGCACCGCGCCAAGGTGCTGGACATCGCAGCGTTTCTCGATCGCCATGACCGTGCTGCAGTCGATAGCAATGAAGAGGACTTCCGCATGACCGCGCTGCGCACTGCCATCGAAATCCTGCTCGATGGCCAAGGCGACCGCGCTAGGCGCATCCAGGAGAGCTTCTCCGACCACAGCACCGAACCCATCGAAAAGGCAGCCATGCAAGGCGCACTCGGTGCGATCAGGAAATCATAACGCTGGCAGTGTTCACTCATGTACATCGACCCGCACATTCACATGGTCTCCCGCACCACTGACGACTACGCCCGCATGGCTCAGGCCGGGTGCGTCGCAATTACCGAACCGGCGTTCTGGGCCGGCTTTGATCGTTCCTCGCCCGCCGGCTTTTACGACTACTTCCGACAACTCACCGAATCCGAACCCCGCCGGGCTGCGGACTTCGGCATCAAGCACTACGCGTGGATCTGCATCAACCCCAAAGAAGCCGAAGACCCCGGCTTTGCCCGCGAAGTCATGCAGCTCATCCCCGAGTTTCTCGACAAACCAAACGTGCTCGGCGTCGGTGAGATCGGCCTGAACAAAAACAGCAAGAACGAACTGGCCATCTTCGAAGAGCAGGTCGCCATCGCCGACCAGTACAACCAGCTCATTCTCATCCACACACCCCACCTTGAAGACAAACTCAAGGGCACCAAGCTCATCATGGATGCCATCAAGCGCAACACCAACATCGACCCCGGCCGCGTGCTGATCGACCACGTCGAGGAACACACCGCCAAGCTGGTGCTCGATGAGGGCTTCTGGTGCGGCATGACGCTGTACCCCGACACCAAATGCACGCCCCAGCGCGCCACCGACATCATCGAGATGTACGGCAGCGAACGCATCTGGATCAACTCCGCCGGCGACTGGGGATGCAGCGATCCACTCGCTGTCCCCAAATGCCGCGTGGAAATGAAACGCCGCGGCCACTCGCGCGAGACGATCGAAAAGATCTCCTTCGGCAACCCGCAACGCTTTCTCGGTCAATGTGAGAAGTTCACGCCATAGTTCACCGCATCGCGTCGGCCGGGTGCAACCGTGAATCACAAAGCCGCGACCGGTGGTCGCGCACGGGCGGCACACACCCCTTGGAATTCATAACACCGCGGCGTCACCGTGTCCCCCGGACCGAAACACCCGCCGCACATGGTGACGATCAACAATCAAATGTAACCCCACGATTCCCGCCGCCCCCGCGCGACCACCGGTCGCGGCTTTATGACGCAAACTGGGCTTCATTCATCGATCTAACTCGCCATCGGTTGCGGGGTTACGTCTGGCGAGGTGTACTCGCTCATACATTCGGACGCATTCTTTTGGTCCTATCACAAATTGAGCGTTCACGTTTTGCCCTATACTCTCCATCGCAACGGCAAGACCCTTCGAGGCGGCATACCCATGGGGAACATTTCTTAACCTTACAAAGCGAGCGAGTGTCATGCGTATTGCAACAGGTCTGTGCATAACCATTCTGACCGCACTCTGTGGTTGTTCATCGACAACCTCGTCTACGGGTTCAGGTTCTCGAACGATTCATGTCGATTTACCCGGATTTCCGGGTGTGCCAGTGACCGTCGATGACGATGGCTCTGTTCATCTGCCTGCGTGGGTCGAAGATATGGGAAGGCGACCAGTCAGTATTCGCGACACCATGGTCGATGGCGTTGCGCTCGCAACCATGGGGATGGTGCGAGGGCGACTTCAAAGGGCTGAAGAGATCCACGTGATGGTCTCCTTTCACGATGAAAGACTGACCCAGGGCAGACTGTTCGAATATGAGTTCTTGTTCAAGAGGCCAAACAAGTTTGCGTTTCTTCCACAAGGGGACTCCTTCGATTCACTTATTATGGTGAGTGATGGCGAGCGGCTTCTGCTCTATGGCGATGTACCCGGCGAACGGCAGCACATGTACAGCGATGCGCCGCAATCGCTCACTGCGGAATATCAAAGCCGCATTGAACTTCAACTGACTCCATCGTGGGGAGTTGAATTGATTATGCTGCTGCCGCTGATGACCGAAGGGATATCGCGCGATGATTATCTTTCGATGTTCTCCAGAGTTCATGATCTTGGAATGGTGCGGGTGGATGGTGAGTCGTTGCGGCGGCTTCAATTCATCGGTGGAGGAAATGATTCGTCAATAATGGAGTTCTGGGTTCAGATTCGCGGGCAGCGGGTGATTCGGCGAGCATTCATTAACACTGATCCACTCGGCGCACTGGACCCAAACGCAGATTCCCCACGGCCATTGCCGACGCCGGGCAGAACCCTGGCAACTTTCACGTTTGACTGGATCGACGAGCCGCTGGGTGAGACCGTCTTCCAGTTCCAGGTGCCTGAAGATTCCGTCGAGAACAACGCGCTGCTTCAGGTCGCGGAAGTTGAGGAACATCCCACGGTGGGCACCGAGGCCCCGGCGTTCCAGTTGCCGCGACTGGATGGGGATGAGACGTCCCTTGAGCAACTGCATGATCGACACAAAGTCATCGTGCTGGATTTCTGGGCGACATGGTGTGCGCCATGCATCGTGAGTCTTCCCAAACTCGCAGCCGCTGCTGGCGAATTTGCCGAGGATGAAGTCGGCTTCTACGCCATCACCTACCGCGAAGATGAAAACAAGGTCCGCCCCGCGGTGCAGCGGTATAACTTTACGTTCCCTATATTGTTCGATGAGACTGGAGCCGTAAGCCAGTCATTCGGCATCACCGCGCTGCCTCATACGGCATTGATCGACCGCCACGGAACCATCCGTCATGTGCATGTCGGCGCAGTTGCGGAGAGCCAGATCAAAGCGGAGATCGAGGCCCTGCTCGCCGAGGAGTGATCGGGCTAATGTGAGCGCGCGGCTTTATTCTTGATCTGTCATTTGCGGGTAGAGCATGACGCGGTCGTGGGAGACCATGATGAGGTCATCGGCGCCGTTGCCGGTGACATCAGCGATGAGGACCTGATTGGGTTGATACTCGCGAGTCTGGCCGCCGGTGAAGATGCGCGATTCGTAAATCTGGAAGCTCATGGCGTGCAGCATGCGGCCGGCCTGGGTGAAGGTGAACAGATCGAGCATTTGCTCGCCGGCGTCCAGCGCGATCAGGTCGGTAAAGCCGTCGCTGTTGACATCGCCTGAGCCGAGCGTGTGATGAAGCTGCCGCTCTTCGGTGCTGCGCCAGGCGTCGGTCTCGCGCAGAGTCATGCGTTGGCCAGCAAGTCGCACCACAGCGAAGCCATCACTGCCCACGGCAAGGATGTTGTCCTGCCCATCGCCGGAGAACGCACCGGCGTGGATTTCAGTGAAGGTAAAGCCCTCGATGCGCAGCGCTTCGGTCTGCCGCCATTGGCCGTCCTCATCGCGATCCATCAGCAGCAGTTGATTGCTTTCGCGGTCGGCAGCGACGATGCGCTCATTGAGCAGTGTGACGGCGATCAACTGTGCGGAACGGTCCAACGCATTGACCTGCCGCACCACCTGCCAGCCGGGGCTGACGCCCGCAGGTGGGTCGGCATCGTAGCGCAACGCACGAACGTAATTGCGGTCCGCCATCAGGAGTTCCTGATAGCCGTTGCCATCGATATCGAATGTCGCGGTGTTCTCTGCGCGGGCGGCCTGCACCAGGCCAAACTGCCCCATGTCGCGCGATTCCAGCAGCACAAAGCCATCTTCGGTGTTGTGCAGCATGACCATGGGCCGGTCACGCGTGAACAGCAGCAGGTCGGTGCGGCCGTCCTGGTCGGCATCGAGTGCGATGATTGTTTCCGGTGAACGGCCGAGCGAGCCGAGTTCAATCATCGCA
>PWVT01000104.1 GCA_003562195.1 Phycisphaeraceae bacterium
AAGCCCCGACGCGTTTTGCCTGCACTGGGGATATTCCTGACGGCGTTGTCGCTTGCAGCGGTCGGCCTACTAGAGATCCAAGTCGCGTTCACCGCAGCGGCATTGGTAATGGTTGCTGGTGGACTGGTCACGCTTCGGGGTGCGTACGACGCGATTGATTGGTCGATCATCGTTCTTCTTGCAGCCATGATCCCCGTCGGTATTGCTATGGAAACCACCGGTGGCGCGACCTTGTTGGCTGAGTCTTTGCTTGACTTGGGCGAGCAAGTATCGCCGACTGTCATACTCGTCACGCTCATGTCACTGACCATCTTGCTGTCCAACGTCATCAACAACGCAGCAGCAGCAGTGCTCATGGCACCAATCGGGATCAGTCTCGCAGCCGGGCTCGACGCTTCGGCTGATCCGTTTCTCATGGCTGTTGCTATCGGTGCTTCATGTGCGTTTCTCACGCCCATTGGCCACCAGTCCAACACACTGGTGATGGGACCGGGTGGCTATCGCTTTGGCGATTACTGGCGGCTCGGCCTGCCACTTGAGGTCATCGTCGTACTTGTCGCGACGCCGATGATTCTCTGGATCTGGCCCCTGTGATTCCTTGCTGCCCATATCCTTTAACCATGTTCGAACTTGTCGCTCTGTCGATCGCCACCATTCAGCCGCAATTTGCCGATGCGACCGACGCGCTTGGCCTCGGCCGCGACGTCCTCGACACCACAGTGTCACGCGTGGCGTTTGCCGATCTCACCAACGATGGGAGGCCTGACCTGATCGTGGATCGACAGCGCGTCTTTCTCAACGAGAGCGATGGTGATGCTGCGCATGGTGTTCGGTTCCGCGAAGTGCCGCACGAGCAGACCGGCTTGGCTGAGCTTGATCGCCATGCTGTGATTGCCATTGCGGATATGAACAACAATGGCGCGCTTGACATGGTCGTCGCAGAGTTCATTGACGAACACAACCCGGATTGGGTCGATCACACCCGCCGTACCGGTTGGCACCCCGGCAATGCAGATGGCACCTTTCAAGAGCGCATTGCCCTGCCCACGCCGCCACGACCCACGATCTCTATCGCGATCGGCGATGTCAACCTCAATGGCTGGTTGGACCTGTACCTGGGCAACACGTACCGACAATACGGCGGCGGATGGGAAGGCCATTCCAATGACCTGCTGCTCAGCGACGGTCAGGGCGGATGGGCACGCCAGCCACTGCCTGAAGACGACCATGCGTTCAACCCGGAAACTGACCCCGGCGGCAGGCCGACTTTCGGGACCATGATCCTTCCTCGCCCAGATGTTGACACTGGCGAGGTCATGCTGCTTGAACTCAACTACGGCCGCCGCTGGAACCGTGCATGGGTGCACGATGAACATGGCGAGTGGCGCGATATCGCCCCTGGGCTAGGCTTGGACGGTGATGACATCCGCCATGGCCGCCACCCGGAATGGTTGCGAGAGCGTGCCAAGACCGACCCGCGATTTGACCGTGATGATGAACCACCGTTTCGCGCCAACGGCAACACATTCGATGCAGCCATCGGCGATCTCAATCACAATGGCACGTTCGACCTGCTCATCTCAGAGATCACCCACGGCTGGGCTGGAGACTCCTCCGATCGAACGCGCGTGCTTCTGAATCAACGCGATGCCGACGGCTCGGTCGCGTTCGTTGAAGACGAAGCGTATAACCTCGACCGCTTCCCCCCGCCGCCGGATGACCCAACGGAGGTCCACAACTGGAATCATGGCGATCTGTTCTTCGCCATGGCAGACATCAATCACAGTGGCATGATCGATGTCATCATCTCCTCCGGCGATTATCCGGATGATCAGCGGCTGCGTTTCTTTCGTAACACCGGCAACGGGGTCGAACTTGCTGATGATCACTGGGGCATCGACCACGACGGATCGCAACAGATTTCACTTGCAGATGTCACGGGGAATGGTGCATTGGACCTCGTTGCCGGCCAGACCTTTCGGCGATTCACGGCAGAACAGCGCGAAGGTCGCTCGCCGAAGCTGCGCGTCTTTCTCAACAATGCTGACACGCTTGGCCGTTCACTCACACTACGATTACAGGGCAATGGCGACGATACCAATCGCAATGGCATCGGAGCAATCGTCAAAGCGCGCATCGGCGATCACACCATGCTGCGTCACCTCACCGGCCCCGGTGGTCATGCGGGCAAGCAGCATGACTTCATCGTTCACTTCGGCCTTGGCGAAGCGGACACCATTGATGAATTGGTCGTCATCTGGCCAAACCGCCAGCAGCAGACGCAACGGTTCAAAGCCGTCACTGCCGGTGCGTACCGACTAGAGCATGGCGAGTCATTGCAGCGCCAATAAAATCAGCAGCGTCGCAGCACCACGGCTGCGTTCTGGCCGCCTTGGCTTGTGGTGAAGACAAGCACATTCTCCAGGTCAGCCGAACGAGATTCACAAGCATTCGCATTAAGCCCTTGAGCGTTCTCGGTATTGATCCGCGCGGGCAACATCTGCTCCTTCAAGGCCTGGGCCGCGACGCATAGAGCAATCGCCCCGTTTCCCGCATTGCAGTGGCCTGTGTTTGGAATGGTCGTCATCAGCGGTACGTCGGGCACGCGCTCGCCGAAAACACGAGTCATTGCCGCGGCCTCGGCTTTGTCAAAGTGCGCGATGCCCGAACCCATCGGGGCGATGGCGTCAATCGCATCGGGACCGATTCCCGCCTGGTCCAGAGCCAGTTCAATGGCATCACCAATGCCGGGATCTTCTGGATCGATCTCAAACGTCAGGTCATAGTCGCAAAGGGATTGCGTCGAGGCAAAGCCGACGACCTCCGCGTATGCCGTGGCATGCCGCGCTTCGGCGGATGGCGCTGATTCCACCACAAGAATCCCGCCGCCTTCGCCGATCGCGGTCCCACAGGCGTTGGCATCAAACGGCCGCAGCGCGGTAGGGTCATTGCCTTGCAGCAAGCGTTTGGCCGCCTGCTGGCGGTACATGGCCATGGGGTTGAGCTTGTATTCCGCGCCGCCGGTCAGACATACATCCGCGCCGCCGCGGGCGATGACGCGCACTGATTCACCCAGCGACAACCCGCTGCTCGCTTCGCAGCAGGTAATCGTGTTACTCGGGCCCTGGCAGTCGTGGATGATCGTCACGTGACAGGCGAGCATGTTCGGCAGGTACTTCAGCAGCCACAGCGGCGTCAGTTCGTGCATGCCCTTGCGGCCCCACTCGCTGAGATCAACCGTGCCGTCATCGCCTTTGCTCGTGATGAGCGTTGCAGTGAGTTCGTCGATGTCGGCTGCGATCAAACCTGCACCGATGTGGCAGCCCATGCGATTCGGCGGGATCGTCGGCGAGGCGTCAGGATCGGTCGCCTTCGTGACCAAGCCGGCATCTTTCACGGCACTGGCGGCAGCCGCGACAGCCAACTCGATGTCGCGGCACATGAGTTTCACGCCCTTGCGGTAACCTTTCGGCACGTAATCGCGAATGCTGAAAGCGTCGTCGCCCAGTTCCGCAGCGATGCCACAGCAAAACGCGTCGGGATGGAAGTGCGTCACGGGCTTCAGTGCGGTTTCACCGGCCAGCATGGCCGTCCAGAGCGGGTCCATGCCCACGCCAAAGGCGCTTACGGGGCCGAGACCGGTGATAAGAACTTTCTGCGACATGCCTCCAGTGTACCGGCTTCGTGACCGCCGGGCCTGACGGCCTAGGCCTCACTGCCAAGTACCACCGTCATCAGCATTCGTGTGGGCTTCACCGCTCGCAGGTCGTGCGACACGGCCGGATCCAGCAGCAGCAAATCATTGGGACCGAGGGTGTACTCATTTTCACCAGTGCGGACGAACAGCTCACCATCGAGCACGTGGATTGTCGATTCACCTTCGACCTGATGCTGATCGATGCCGGCGTTCGCTTCAAATGAGAAGATGCCGGTCGTCACTCGACCATGGCGATAAATGGCCTTCTGCATATGCCCCTGCCGCACCGTGCTTTCATTCGGCAGCGAGGCAAACTCCGCATCGAGGTTGAACAGCTTTTCCGATCCTGCAAAACGCTCGCGTGGAGCGATGCGACGACGTTCACTGGAAGTGCTCATGGCTTCTCCTTCGATAGCGTCTGTTGCACACATCATACGCGCGCAGCAGCGTGTTACCATGTTCGCCATGGCCACCGCAGCACAACGAAAACAACACGAGCGATGGCTGATCGACCTCACCGCGATCCCCACCGCCGCAGGCAGGGAGCATCGGGTCATTCAGTACATCGAAGATTGGACCGCCAAACGCAGCAACCTCAAGCTCACGCGCGACAAGGTCGGCAACCTGCTGATTGCCCGAACCAGCAAAGCAGGCAACCGCCGCAAGCCGTTGTTCATCACCGCTCACCTCGACCACCCTGCTTTCGTGGTGCGAAAGGTCATCGACGAACGCACCATTGAACTGGAGTTCCGAGGCGGCGTGCAGGATGCCTACTTTCACGATGCGTTGATTGACATCATCGACGATGACGACCAGCCGCACCTCGCAGCCATCACCCACCTCAACACAGCT
>PWVT01000074.1 GCA_003562195.1 Phycisphaeraceae bacterium
CCACACGCACACACACAGCCGCGTGGCGGCAGCCCGCGGGGAACATCGTTCGCATTCTCGGTTGTCGCTGCACGGACCCCCGCGGGCTTCCGCCACGCGGCTCTTGCAGCATCATCGTTCAATCGAAATGGAGAATGGCCGAACGACTGTTCGCGACAGCCGATCAATAGTCGAAGGCACCGCATCACCAAGGCCGCTCATTCGGATCGCGACCCAGAGGTCATCTGTATCTTCAAGCGTTACAGGCACCAACGCAAGATGCGATGTCACGTACCGATCGTGGTGCCCAACAACGCGATATGAAAGGTCGACGATCGCTTCATGCACCTCCACGCGATCGAGATGAATATAGGAACCGAAGTGCTTTGAATGAAAGACCAGACTGATCCTCTCGCCCGCACTGAAATGTGTCGGCGGCGCCTGTCCGCCAACGATGATCGAATGAACTTCGCGAAGGGCCGCCATGCCCTCTCCTCGCACAGCAAAACCAGACTCGGAAACATGCCTCCGCTCAGCTGAGTTCAAGGCGTCAAGAATGTCCTGAACAAACGGCCCTTCCGGTGCGACGTGACTGATCCCGTCTTTCGCAATCACGCGGATCATCGGCTTCGTCCCCGGCATTCCCAGCGCCCAAATGTCTGACAGCGGAATCACTCGGCCCTCGGTCGGCTCGCCGTGCGGTTCCTCCTCGCTCGGCGGGCGGGCGATGCGGATGAGGAGCGTGTTTGATGTCACAGCTTTCGCTTCCGGCGACCGCTGACCATCAAACGTGACCTGATACATCCCCGGCTCATCAAGTTCATACCACTGGCGCAGATCATCAATGGTTTCCGTGTGCCGGCGACCTGCGGGAATTGATCCAGGACGCTGCGTCCCATCGATCGCTTCGCCGGGCGTCTCCCAGAAGTAGCGTCCATCAACGTCACGAGCAGCGACCGTTTCGCCCGCTTCATTGACAATCGCAAACCTCGGCACGACCGAGCCGCCTTCGGGTACAGCAATGGAAAACGTGAGGTCAACCGGCTGGTCGTAGCCGTACACGACGCGCTCGAATGTCATGAACGCAATCGGTGGTGGCTGAATTGCCTGAGCAGACAACGCTGCAACTGCAACACAACCGCTCCACATTGCCAGTGCTGTAACACGGGTCATGATGGACTCCAAAATGACGATCGACGGATGAACGTGCCCGCTGGGATTTTAATACACGTCATTCGCGACCGAAAGCCGGGTGCCGTGGTTTGGAGCCGCGATAGCCGGGTGCCACGGCCAGCGACCGACATTCCGGGGCGGGAGTCGGCCGTGCGAGATGGAAGTACATCGTGGTGATAGAAGTCTCGCGCCTGTTGCGCCGGGTGCCATGCTTCGTCCCGAAGGGCGAAGCATGCGAAGGGCGCAACACCATGCTTCACGCTGCGCGATGAAGCATGGCACCCCCATGATGTTGTGCGCTTTTGTATAAATGAATGATTGCCTTCTCTCCTTCATGCCGTCCTCGGACACCTTCATACTTCCATCTCGATCCCTCACGCGGGCCGCGCTTTGCAGCGCGATTTGCGTGATATAGGACACGCCGCCCTCGGCATCCTGCATGAGCGGAACGATCGAAAACACCGTTTGCAGGCCATCAAGCGCGTTTTCATCGCTCTCCCGCACGCGATGATCGAGCTTGAACCGGCCATCGGCTGCGCGCACGGAGTGATCGGCGATGCGGCTGATTGAATGGGCCTCAGTCCCCTGCAAATTGACGATTGGCCCCGGAAGATTCGCCGTGGCCGCTGGATGATTGGCGATCAGCCCCGGGGGAATCGCCCCGATCGCTGGGCGAATGGGCTTGTGCCCTGGTGAATTGGTCTGTGGCGCATTTGTAATGGCGCTTGGAGCGGCTGGTTTTTTTCCGGTTCGTCTTGAGTGGTGATTGGTGTGAGCCGATAGTCAAGGGCGTTGCCTTGCGTGTGATTTGATTCACCGCTGAGGTTGCGGCGAGGGCGGAGGGGAAACAGGTTGGGAGAAGTATGTTGGCCATCATCAGCCGCCCTTTCGGCTGGAGGTGCATGGTGGTGGTTTGAGACGTTCTGACGCTGTGACGTCTGGATGTTTGCTGTGTTTCTGCGCTCTTCGCGAACGCTGCGGCGCGTATTCTTCATCGACCAGAAAGGACGAAGCAATGACCACGAGATATGCACCGCGTCGGCACATGGATTTTCATCGCTGGGCGGCGGTGTTTACCGGCAGACTCGCGCGGGACCCCGAATCAGCGAGCATGGACCGGGCCGTCGCGGATGAACTGCTCGCGGACTTTCAGGAATATCACGCGTTGTACGAGCGTGCATACAGCAAGGCGACGCGCACGCCTTTTGTTGTGCAGGCGATGAATGAGGCGCGCAAGACGCTTGAAACGAAGTGCCGGGCGTGGGCGCAGCGGATCAAGCGCGATCCGGGTGTGGCGGACGATGTGAAGCGCACGTTGCATCTTGATCGCGGCCGTCGGCGGAAGACTGCGCCGCCTCCGCCGGGCGCGCCGAACATTTCGCTCAAGAGCATGAACTCCGGCAGGCATGTGCTGCGGTGGTCGTGGTATCCCGGCGGATGGACTGGCGGGCTGAGTTCGCGCCTGCCGCGCGGGGCGTCTGGTGTGCAGCTCTTTGCTGCGGTGACGGAGGGCGGGGAGTTTGAGTGGTCGAAGATGGAGTATCTCGGCACGTTCACGAAGCAGCCGATGAAGGTGGACTGGCAGCCGGATGTTGCGGGGATGGTGGTGGTGTATGCAGCGCGGTGGGTGAGCAGGAAGGGCGAGGAAGGTTTGTGGTCCGATCCGCTTGCGGTGCAGGTGGCGTTCGCGGGTGCGGCGCTGGCGCAGGTTGACCGTGCGCAGCAGGTGGCGGGCATGCAGCAGTTGCGGCGGGCTGCGTGAGGAACGAGCAAGCAGATCCTGACGTACACTCCCATTCATGCGCATCATGCATCTCTCCACCCGACTGATCCTCGGTGGATCGCAGGAGAACACGGTCCTTTCCTGCGAGGGGCAACTTGCGCGCGGGAATGATGTCGCTCTGGTGTTTGGCCCCATCTACGGACCGGAAGGGTCGCTGCTGGAGCGCGTGCAAAACTATCGCGCTGGTGATGACAGGCGAATCGAGGCGATCGAGACGCCGAACATGGTGCGCGAAGTGTCGCCGCTGAAGGACTTCAAATGTCGCCGCGACCTGCGCACGATCATCCGCGAGTGGAAGCCCGATGTCGTGCACACGCACTCATC
Source organism: Phycisphaeraceae bacterium (assembly GCA_003562195.1). Classification (GTDB taxonomy): domain Bacteria; phylum Planctomycetota; class Phycisphaerae; order Phycisphaerales; family SM1A02; genus PWVT01. Next base: position 3,260 of record PWVT01000074.1, read on the forward strand.
CAAAGCCGGCATCCTCGGCCGCATCGCTGCGTGGCGCGAGCGCGTGCCGTGTGTGATTCATACCGTCCATGGCCCGCCGTTTCACAAGTATGAAAGCAACTGGCGAAACAGAATGTACATCCTCGCCGAGCGCATCGCTGCGAAGCGCTGTCATGTCATTGCGTGCGTGGCTGACGCCATGCGCGAGCAGTTTCTCGAAGCGGGCATCGGCAAGCCCGCGCAGTACGTCACCGTGTGGTCGGGCATGGAGACGCAGCCGTTTCTTGAGCCAGCGTGGACGCGGGAGCAGGTGCGGCAGGAACTCGGCCTTGAAGATAATGACTTCGTGCTCGGCACGGTCGCACGACTTGCGGAGTTGAAGGGCCATGATGATCTTCTCGATGGTCTGGGTGAACATCTCAAACAGCACAGAAACGTCAAACTGCTGTGGGTCGGCGACGGCTGGTGGCGCGATCGGCTGCTGAACCGCGTGAAGTCCATGGGCCTGCAACGACAGGTCATCACGACCGGCCTCGTGCCACCGGAGGAGATCCCCAAGTGCCTTCAGGCGATGGATGTGCTGATTCATCCGAGCTATCGCGAAGGGTTGCCGCGCACGGTCACACAGGCGCTGCTGAGCGCCACGCCCGTGATCGCCTACGACGTGGACGGCACGCGCGAGGTATGCATCGACCGTGAGACCGGCCTGTTGTTGAAGGCCGGCGATCTTCGCGGCCTGCGTGATGCGGTGCAGTGGATGATGGACTATCCGGAAGCACGAGACGCATTGGCGCGGTGCGGCCGCAAGATGTGCAAAGACCGCTTTGCGGCGGAGCGCATGGTCGAGCATCTGCTGGAAATTTACCGTGATGTCACGAAGCACGCCTGACCCGGGTCTGGGTAGTGGGTCAGTTTGAGTAGAGGTGGCACAGGCGTCCCGCCTGTACATGGTCTGAACAGGCCAGAGGCCTGTTCCACTTTCAAACTGATCCACTACCAGGGTCTGCCGTGCTTCGGTCGTGCCGCCCCGCTTCGTGTACCCTAGTGCCTGATGCCCCATGCCTGATGCCTCTCTCAACATTCTCGTCGTCGGCCCGCACCCGGATGATCAGGAACTGGGCATGGGCGGCACCATCGCCACACTGGCCGAGCAAGGCCACAACGTTCTGCTGCTGGACATGGCCAACGGCGAGCCGACGCCCTATGGCGATCCGGAAACACGCGCGAAGGAAGCTGCCGCTGCGGCTGAAATTCTCGGAGTCAAGCGCAGGTGCATCGATCTGCCCAACCGCTTTGTCGAGCA
>PWVT01000139.1 GCA_003562195.1 Phycisphaeraceae bacterium
CAGCAAGAGCGCCGTGCCGCCATGAGTTGCTAATGCCATGCCGTGGCCGATTTGCCAGCGGTTTGCCAAGGCCGTTCCGAGCCAGGCTCGACGCAGTCGCCACAGGCGCCAGATGCCTACGGCGGCCAAAATGGCGATGAACGGCAACAACCCGTAGGCATAACGGACATGCTCGTTCATCTCCCAACTGGTGGCCAGCACGCCCAGCAGCACCGCCGGGGTGAACAACACGTAAACCAGCAACAGCCAAGTGTACTTGGTCAGCACTGCCAGCGAGAGCGTCAGCGATGTTTCCAGGCACCGCCATCAACTCGGATGCATTATCCAGCGGTGAATCGAGCTGACCGCAAGCACGCCGACGGCAGCTCCGGCGATATCGCATTGCACCATCGCCCCCTGGCCGACCACCGGCGGCAGCGTCAGCCAGAGGATGGCGGCAACGGTGCCGACGGTCCGCCCGACCGCATCGCGGGCCAATCGATAAACGGCCACGGCGCCGACCAGGGTGAACAGGAATAACATCCGGCGACCGGCAACCAGGGCTTGCCAAGTCGCCTCGGGATGCCGCTTCGCGTGATCCCATCCAGCAGCCAACTCGGGACGCCCCGGCTGCTCCGCAAGTTCCACCGTGTGCATCCCCATGATCCACGCCGGCAACGCCGCGACGTTCTTGGCCAAGGGCGGATTGACGCTGTAATGGTAGTACTGGCCGGCATGGATGTAGGCCAGTCCGGCCAGCAGGTGCGGGACTTCGTCCGGGTTGGCGCTCCAGCGGGCAGACAAATGCCAGTGAACAGCAGCCGAGAGGATCAAGGTGGCGACCAGCAGCAGCGAGCTGCCGTGCCGACGCAGCCAGCGGCAGCGCGGGCGACGCGAAACGTGTGCAGGCTGAGTATCAACGCCGGTCATCGGACATTGCCTTCCATCAGATAAGTAGATCCGTACAAATCTTTCCGTCGAATCAGCCGCTCGGCGCTAACCTGGGCTGATGGTGTTTTGCCGAAGTACTTGTGCCGACCTGCTTAGTCCTTGTAGATTTCGCATCATCCCCCCACGCGGAGCGTGGGGCCTACGGTCATCGGGCTGTCGCCCATCGGTAAGGGCGACGTGTCAACCAAGCGACCGATTCTCATTACCTACACCAAACTCAGCCGCCGAACGGATCGGATTCAACTTCGCCCTGGTCGGCCCGATGGCCGTTCATCTGGTGCACATGAAAATTGATGTCGAACGTCAGTTTGCGGACCGAGCTGTCGCAAAACGCGACGTGCCAGACGAGCGGGTGCGCCGATCCAAATTGACGCCCCCGGGCATGCCATCGGTCAGGAATCGGCGCGTTGTTGGTCCAGCGGTTCAAGTCGAGATCGACTCCCGACCAGAGGCTCTGGTCGTACCCCGGATCCTCAGCCGTGTGGTAGGCGTCCTGGAAGACATGCTTTTCGCCAATCAGGTAGGTGTTGCTCAGCCCGTCGATCACCATCGCCGGCCGGACGCGGCTGCGCTGGTAGGAAATCCCCGTGGCCCGCTCGCCACGACTCCAGTCATACTGGGCAACGACTTGGGGGTCCAGTGACGCGGGCCCGCCCAGGGTGCGGGTCACGTAATCACCTTCGTTGATCGCATAATCGGTCCGCGGAGCGAGTTGCTGCCAGGTGTAATTCACCGGGGTCAAACGAGTTGTCACCGGTCCCAGGTGCGCCGCGGAACGCGTCGGGCAGCGAACAATGGCTAGGTACGGATGCGGCTCGACCCTCGCTTGCGGCGCCGCGAAACTGTTGGCTGCCGCCGGATCGAGCTCGAAGGCGAGTTGGTAAATCCAACCAGCCGGTTGCTCGGGCCCCAGCCCACGCGACGGCTCGGGCCCCCAATTGAACCCCCAACCGTTGGAGACAAAGTGGCCGAAGCGGGTCAGGTAGATATCCGAGGCGATCGCCATTTGTCTTAGGTTCGACATGCAGGCCACCTGGCGTGACGATTCCCGCGTCCGTTGGACGGCGACGAGCAACAGCGACAGCAGCATGCCGATGATCGCCAGGGAGACGATCAATTCGATCAGCGTCAGGCCAGTGGTTCGCGCGCGGTGGGCGGTCAGGTCGCATGGCATCAGTTCACCTCCGGATCGGCAATGGGCACCGCCGGCGGCTTACCGCTGCGATCCGCGGTCTCGGTTGGCGGATCAGAGTCACCGATGATGCGAACTCCCTCGGGGATTTCGATCGTGGGAAACTCACCGGCCTGGTCTGCTGGCACCATCTCGAAGTTGACAACGACGGCTTCTTCGGCCAGCACCAGCTCTCGCTTGCCATCGGTGAACCGCGTGCGAAGTTCGCGAATCGCGCTGGGCGCCATGAAACCATCCTCGGTTTCCTGGTAACCGATCTGACCGGCGATGTCAAAATGCTGCGGATAAAATGTGCGGATATAAAACAGCCGCACATCGGGCAGGTCACTAAATCGCATCTGAAACACGATGTCGTGCTCATTAACATACTCCGCATGAATCTCCGATTTGCCGTCAGCTCTGTCAACTCGTCGCAACAACTGTGCATGCTCAACGACAAAGGCTGGGTCAAGTAATCGCATGGACTCCCGCCATGTCGGCCAAAAGTCAATCCATCCAAGTGCCTGGGCGAGTCGCATGCTTGTGAACCGCCCGATCCCCACCGACTTCTGTATCTTTTCAGCTTGTGTGATCGTGCCATCATCGTCACGGACATAAACCTTCATGCCTTGCTGCGTTTTAAGATTAAATCTCGCCTTGATCGTTTCTTGACCGCCGTCTTCGCCACCATCCTGGGGGCCAAGCCCCACGATGTGCCCGATGCGCCCGTACTCATATTCGGTATAGATCCGCGGCCCCTCGACGACGATCCGGTAGTCCTGTCTCCCCTGGCCGCGGGGGCATTCTCGCATGAAATTCTTCAGCGTATGCGTGCCAATCGACACGCGATTGTTTTTGAATTTGGTCTGGTACGCCTGTAACGAATTCAACACCTCGCGCCGCTCAGACTCCGACAACGGTTCTGCAGCGCAAGGGCACTGGCTGATCAACATCATCGCGGCAGCAAACGCTATTCGTAGCAACATTTCACGCCTTGCCATCTGCAACCAAGGTTACGCGAGTTCGTTCAGTAATCGTCATCTTCGCACTTATATCGATAAACGCTGTGATCGCCGATACTCTGGGCGTACATGTCCGGCCCCTCCACGATCCGAGGGTTGTAAAGAACGGAAGGACTATTGCTGCAGTCTGTCACCTTGAGCTACGGAAATGTGAACTGGCAAAGATTCTTGGTGCTCAAAGGTCTGCTGCCCCTGTTGGCATGCGATCGACACGTCCACCATCGCCGTCAGCTGCTCGCCCGGGCCAAGTTCAGTGGCCGAATCAAGTTGAACACTGAATGATGTCTCGTCGATTTGGTCCAACCGAATGTGCTCGCTGGCACAATCGATCGCCTCGATGGTACAGTTCGCCGCCGACGTCGCGTGCAGTTGGATCGTCTCCCGCTCGATTTCCATCAACCCGCCTAACATCAAGGCGCTATGACTGAACTGGTACGGCGGGAAGATGTGCGCCTGCAGCGGCAATTGCATCGGCGCGTGCGGCTCCCCACTGTGGCTGGCTGTTTCTAGAACCAGCGAAGACTCGTGCTTGCCCGGCAGCGTCTCCGGCTTGAGCGTCAGATGCAGCTCGCCGGAATTGAAACGTTCGTTCCACTGGACATCGAGTGATTCGACAATCGGCGGCAAGGCGGCCAGTTGCGGCGGCGCGATGTCATCGGTCGCCGCGGCCAAGGGAATCACCCACTGCTGGATGTCCTGAGCGGATCCGCGCACGACGGACGCCTGGCGATCGACCATGTACGGCTCGTAAAAGCGGGCATGCACCGGCACCACGAACTCGACCGGCCCTTGATCAGCACCGGCCGAGCCATCCACCACGGCCACGCGAAGTTCTGACTCCAGGAATGTGTGCAGCCCCTGACGGTGATCGCCTTGGATCTTTCGCAACCCGACGTTCAGCGACGACTGGGAACGTGCTGGCACCTGCAGCGACTGCCTTTGCAAGCTGACGCAGTCGCAATCGGCGACGACGTGAACGGTGAGCGATCGCGATGTCGGGTTGCTGATCAGCAGCGTTTGGCTTTTGGGCTCGCCTGCTTCGATATCGCCGAAGTCGAGCGTCACAGGCGCGATCGTCACGTCGCGGTCGGCCGACAGCCAGAGCAGGATCGCAACCGGAGCGGCGACACAGGCAACCGCCGTCAATCGCGTTAACTTCCTTCGCACCGAAAAGCCTCTCCCGCAAGAGGATCAAGTCAAGACGACGAGTTTGGTGTCGCCAGTCTTCTCGCGATGGTATCAGGGAGCGGGAGTGGGGGGCAAGTGTTTTCGCGATTTTTTTAAAATTTTTTCTGAGGGGTGTCTTAAGCCCCCGGCCAGCAGTCACTGGCGCAGAATTAACCGCCGGGCGCTATCCTGGGCTGTCAAAAATTTGGTACTGACACGGGAAATCAGGACGGCAGTTTTGTTCCCGC
>PWVT01000146.1 GCA_003562195.1 Phycisphaeraceae bacterium
CGACGAGTTTGGAGCCGCAGCCGGGCTTGGCCGAGCCGTGATACGGAAACTCGCCGACCAGCTTCATCGAGCCGTACTTGACGACGATGGTCTTGGGTGGCTCGATGCGCTCGTAGATCTCGTCATCGGTCAGCGCGGAACGATGGTGCGGATCAGCATCGGCTTCGAACACCGGGAGTGGGAAAATGGACATAAGCAGATCATCGCGAACAGGCACGTGACCGCGGCGCAGATGCGCTGCGAGTGACACACGGCCGAATTGTCATCAGGAAGGGTTTTTAGTGACCGGCTGCTGCCTGACTCAGCGACCGGGTCCAAACGCGATGATGCGGTGAGTGTAGCATGGTTGGGGGTGTGATGAAAGAGCGGCCAATTGCTGCTTCGCGTTCCATCACTGGCTCGCCGCCTGCTTGAGACGGTCCAGCGCGGGCCCGGTGAGCGGCCTTTCCTGATCTTCGGTCAGCACCGCAAGAACCGAGCGGCCATCGGCATCCACGGCATGGACGTCAGCACCGGCGTCAAGCAAGAGATCAACCAGCGACGGGTCTGCATGAAACCGCAGGTGCATCAACGGTGTCTTCCCCCGCTCGTCCCGTGCATTGACATCCGAGCCGGCATCGAGCAGCGTCGCGACTGACTCGACGTGGTTGTACCGGATGGCGTACATCAGCGGCGCGCGACCGGCCCTGTCTCGGGTGTTCGGATCCACACCTCGCTCAAGGAGCAAACGCACCGCCTCGGCATTCTGCGTCGCAGAAAGAAGAACCCAACTGCCTGAATGCTCAGTCTCAGCCCCGGCATCGAGAAGCCGCTGCAACGCCTCCACACTGTCGGTAGTTCCCGTCGCTGCCCAGATCAGTGGCGTCGAGCCGTCATTCGCCACAGCATTGACATCCGCGCCATGCTCGAGCAGCACGTCGATCACCTCCGCGCTTTTGCCGAGTCCCGCCATGTGAATTGCATGAATGTTCTGCATGCCGGGACGCTTGACATCCGCGCCCGCTTCAAGCAGGATTCGAACGATGTGTGTGTGGCCTTCCTCTGCCGCTCTGTGGAGGGGGTGAAACGAATCTTCGACGGGTACGTGCACATCCGCTCCGGCTTCCAGCAGCACGCGCACGGTGGCTGCATCGCCTGCACCCGCTGCGTATATGAGCGGCGTCGCTCCGTACTTGTCCGCCGCATTCGGGTCGGCACCGGCTTCAAGCAATCGTCGTACAAGCGCATCCATGCCGCGACCTGCCGCGGCATTCAGTGGAGTATTACCATCACTATCCGCAGCCCGCGGGTCGGCTCCGGCTTTCAGTAACAGGTAGTTGATCTCAAGTGAACTCTGGTGCGCAGCCCTGTGCAGCGGCGTAACACCTTCCAAAACGAAAGCCGGCATCTCAAAGCCGTTTGGATCCACAAAGCCGCCATACTCAACCGTCACGCCGCGATTGACGTCAACGCGATCACGGATGGCCTGCTCAACACCTACAACATCATCGTTCTCAATCGCGAAGATCAACTGCTCGTACGGGACCTCCGAAGCGCACGAACTGAGAGCAATGAGGGCAATGCAGAGGGTGGCGAGTGTGTGGCGAGTCATGCTCATTTGGCCGCTTCGCAGGTGTTCGGCTTCGTCAGACCTCTTCGCGGTCGCGGTCACGCTCGCGGGCGCGGGTTTTCATGATGTCCAGATCGACGCGCTTGCGACGGGAGAACACCAGTCGGATCGGCACCTCGCTGAACGGCAGCCCTTCGCGCAGGCGGTTCATCATGTACCGCTCGTAGTTGCCCTCGAACAGCTTGGGGTCATTCACCACGAGCACGATCGTCGGCGGGTTGGTCTGCACCTGGCTGACATACAGCACCTTGGCGCGCGTGCCGAGTTTCGAGGACGGGCCGCGCTGTTTGAGAATGTCCTCGATCAGCGCGTTGAGCTTGCCGGTGGATTCACGATGCGACGCCTGCTGGTGTAGGTTGAACGCCATGGCGATCAGATCGTGCATGCCTTCAGAATCTTTCGCGCTGATGAACACGATCGGCGCGTAATCCAGGCCGCGAAGTTCCTTGGTGAGGTATTCCAGGTAATCCTCGGGCGAGGTCTGGCTTTCATCCACCAGGTCCCACTTGTTCACAACGATGACGGTCGGCTTGAACTGGCGTTGCAATTCCTGCGCGAGCTTCTTGTCCACCTGCGACACGTCAGCGGTGGCATCGACCAGCAGGGCTGCGACATCCGCGCGGCGGATGGATTGCAACATGCGGTGATAGGCGTAGTACTCAACATCGTCCGCAAAGCTCTTGCGCTTGCGCAGGCCGGCGGTATCAATCGCAAGAATCGAGCGGCCTTCGATTTCAAAACGCACATCCACCGAATCGCGCGTCGTGCCTGCGATCTCCGAGACAATCACGCGCGGCTCGCCGGCAAGTGAATTGATCAGCGTGGACTTGCCTGCGTTGCGCTTGCCGACGATGGCAAGCTTCAGATCCGCATCGGCCTGGGGCAACTGCGCAGCCGCGTCGATATCAACGCGCTCAAACAGCGTATCAATGAGCTTGCGAACGCCGAAACGCGTTTCCGCAGAGATGCACACCGGCTCGCCGAAGCCGAGACTCACAACGTCCAACCCGTCGCTCACCCAGCTTTCATCATCGACTTTGTTCGCGACCATCAGAACTCGATCAGCGCAGCCAGACTCTCGCAGCAACTTCGCAATGGTGTGATCAAGACTGGTTACGCCGCTTTGCGCATCGAGCACGAAGACGATCACCTGCGCCTGATTCATCGCGGTGGAAATTTGCTGCTCGATGTCATCCGTCAGCGTGGCGAGGTCGGCTCCGACATCGTCGTAGCGTTTGCCCTCAGCGGTGTACACGCCGTACCCGCCGGTGTCGATCAGCTCGACGATCTTCGACAGCGTGCCTTTAGGGGTTTCCAGGGGCGGGTCGAGTTCGATGACGGTGGCCACGCGATCGCGCGTCACGCCGGGCGTGGGATCCACGATCGACACGCGACGCCGCGCCAAACGGTTGAGCAAGCTGGACTTGCCGACGTTCGGCCGACCGACGATGGCGATCTTCGGCAAGGCCGCCGGAGTATGTGCGTTCAATTCTGACATTCGTCGATTCTAGGTCATTCCCCCCGTGCGCGCTCAGCGGCGCAGCGCCCGGCGAAGTGCCATTCGCAAATTGTCATCAAGCAATGACTCAAAGCCAGCAATAGCATCTGATTCAGCGCTGGCAAGCTCACCGGAATTGCGAAGCAATTGCTCGTGTATACCACGGACCATCTGGTTGGTGATCTCAGTCCGCGCCATCATGGCGTAGACAATACTGTGCATCTCCATTCGAGCCGTCATCATCAATCTGATCGCCGCTTCGCGCAACTCCCAACGTCGCTGCTTGAACGCCTCATACACTTCCTCGGCCTCGGCAATCTGCTCTTCAGTAAGATTCTGACGGGTCATCCACTCATACGCCCGGTCGACCGCGCCAGCCGTGAACATCCACGGGAAGCACGCTTCCAGAAACGCCGATTGCCACTGCTCACGAGCGCCCTGCCCCAACTCCGCGGCAACCACATCGCCAACCTGCCTCGCAGCGCGCTCGTTGAGTGTGTAAAACTGCCGCCAGAGTTCCAGCCCTTCGCGCTCGGTTTGTGCCTGCGCTTCACGATCGCGCCGGATGCGAGCCATACGTGCATCCATTCGATTGGTGCGATATGCCGAGGACGTTTGCACCAGCAGCTCATCAAGATGCCGCTCATACGTTTCCTTGATGGATTGCAGCGACTGTTCCCGAAGGCCGTGTAACGCACCACCCTCGCGTCTCTGCTCGTCAATCAGCAGCAACATGTCCAAACCATCCCCTGCGTAGTCGTATGATCGCCGTCCCGACTGCCGCGGGTGCAACAGCATCGACCGACGCAACTGCCGCAGCGGGGCCTCGGCGTTGCTGAGCTGATCATCCAGTAACAGACTGTGGACCCCCTGAATCAGCATCTCAAATTGCTCATCTACTCGCGGCAAATACGTTCGGTACACCTCCAGAACATCCAGCCGCAGTGAACGCAACTGTTCGGGATCCACCAGCCGCCGACCCGAAAACGCCTCGATCACCGTCTGCCGACCCACTGCGTCGGCCTCGCGGTCAGCAGCTTCGACCAAACTGCTGATGGCGTCCGTGTAATCCTCGAACACCAACTCAGCAATCATGCGCTGCTGGCGGTCAAGATCAAACTGCCGCACGTACGCTGCAAACTGACGATGCGTCATCACCGGCTCGAAAAACTCGCGAGCCGTCTTGCCGGCCTCTGCCCCCGACGTCAACGAAAGCATCACAACCGTGCTGACGATCCAAAGCCATCGGTATGTTCCCGAATGTGTCATATCGCTAGCGTACCCGATGTCCCGGCCGCACGATGCATGTGAATCACCAAATTCATGCTGCTTTCGACACATTAACTCACCATCGCGATCCTGCGTTTTACCGTCATCCAGCCACTTTTTTCGGAAGTATGTACTTATTGAAAACGGTCGCG
>PWVT01000027.1 GCA_003562195.1 Phycisphaeraceae bacterium
ATGATTTGCACCCGGTCATCGAACTCGGCCGCTTCTACGATTTTGCCCCTGGTGAAAGCTATCGCGCTTCCGCTGTGACGATTCGCCAAGGCGGTACAACGCTCGCCAACGGCGTGAAGGTTTTGAACAATCAGCGCGAGATATGCTTTCGACTCTTGTTTGAAACCAACCATGTAGGCATCTACATCGCGCGGCTGGATGCTGCGGACTGCAATCACAATGGCATTCCCGATGCACATGAAATTGCCGCTGATCCATCGCTTGATGAAAATGGCGATGGCATACTTGATGCGTGTCAGTATTCATGCCCGGCTGATCTCACTGGACCACACGGCTGGCCGGACGCGCAGGTTGATGTGTCCGACCTGCTCGCATTGCTGAGCCAGTGGGGACCGCATTGCTTCAATTGCAGTGCAGACCTCAACGGCGACGGCGCTGTGGACATCACGGACCTGCTGATTCTTCTGCAAGAATGGGGACCGTGCGATGTATAAGCGAATCACAGGCAGTGATTCATCACGGCACCAGCGTCACATGCAGAGGACAGCCAGAGCGTGCGCAGCCCATGACCATGCACCGCTGGGTGATACAGATCATGATCGTCGACGACGACGCGGCATTGCTACGCCCAGGGCCAGCAACGCAAGGCCGGCCGGGGCAGGTATCGCCATAATCTGTGCAATTCGAAAATCCGCGCCAATCGCAGGGTCGATCGTGAACTGAATTGACGCAATTGATGTCAGGTCAACGCCGGCGAAGTTATTGAAGTCAAAGAAGAGCGACTGGGCACCAGGCGCGTTGAGGTTCAATGTGTGCAGCGCAGCATCTGTGCCGTCAAACAAAATCAGCGTGACCGGCATCGGAGCCGCATTGGCGAAGTCGAACGATGCGAACGATATCTCGATGCCGCCAAGACCGGAGAAATCAGTCACGGTGCCGTCATATGTCAAAGAAAGGATGCCATCAGTATCCACGGTGCTGTTGTAATCAAACAGCCCTACACCGGGCGCCACGGACACCTGCAGAAAGTCTATGCCGGGAATGCCAACCGACTGCGCCTCGATGTACGTCCGTCGTGTGCCGCCGAGCACGTTGAGACCGGTTTCGTTGATTGTCATGTCGCCCTGGGCGCTCAACTGCACCGGCCAGGGATTCGGAGCTGCGACCTGTGTGAAATCGTCGATGACGATCGCACCGGCTGAGGCATTGTCAACAAACACCGGCACGGTCAACATGACTGCGGCTATACCTACAGCCGTCACAAAGCGCGTTTTCATGTGTTTCTCTCTTTGTAAGCGATCTAACGGATCGCGATCTCTTCTCTACCTACCCAAACGACCCACAGCCGATGCCGATAACATACCGCAAGAAACGGTCCACGCAAGAAGCAGTACCCAAAAATGTGTTTTCAAACGAAAAATGAAGAAACTTAACCCGAGGATCCCCTGCACTACGGGGCCGCTGCCCGATCAAGCCCAGAACCCGCACGCGCGAATGCGGTGTGTTCGCCGGTGCTCCGTGGCACCGATGGCTGACATGCGATGGCTGGCGTGTGGAGGTGACTTTGGGTTGGTCGCTTGATGCGATCGCCTTTGGCGTGCTTAATGCCCCCTCCCCGTGATCCGCCTGTTCACCATCACGCTGCTGGTTTCCTCCGGGCTGTTGTTTCTGGTACAGCCGATGTTTGCGCGGATAGTGCTGCCGCTGCTCGGCGGCACACCGGCGGTGTGGAACACGTGCATGGTGTTTTTCCAGGCATCGCTGCTGGCTGGCTATCTGTACGCCCACCTGTCCACCAAGTGGCTAGGCGTGCGTAGACAGACGATGCTGCACGCGGGGGTGCTGCTGCTGCCGATGCTGGTGTTGCCGATCGGCATCAGTGAAGGGTGGGCCCCGCCAAGCGAAGGCGACCCCATCGGCTGGCTGCTGCTGCTGTTGACCGCAACAATCGGTCTGCCATTTTTCGTAGTGGCCGCCAGTGCGCCACTGATGCAAAAGTGGTTCAGCAGTCTCGGCCATGAAACATCGGACGATCCGTACTATCTATATGCAGCGAGCAACGCTGGCAGCATGACCGCACTGCTCGCCTACCCGACCATCTTTGAACCGCTGATGACTCTCTCTCAGCAAAGCGCGGTGTGGACGGGCGGCTATGTGCTCTTGGCCCTGTTGACGATCGGCTGCGCTGTGGCGGTCGTGCGGCATCACAAGTTGCATCACACGACGGCGCGCGGACACGCCACGCCAACGGTTGAACACAGCCATGCCTTGCCGCCACTGCTATTCATGCGCAAGCTGAGATGGATCGCGCTGACCGCAGTGCCGTCGAGTCTGCTGCTTGGTGTGACGCAGTACATCACGACAGACCTTGTCGTCGTGCCGGTGCTGTGGGTCATCCCGCTGGCGATGTACCTGCTGACGTTTATTCTGGTTTTTGCACGGCGACGGCTGATCCCGCAGCATGTGGCGCGGCGTGCGTTGCCGCCGGCTGCGTTGGTGCTGCTGCTCATGCTCGTGATCGAAGCGACCAACCCACTGGTGCTGATTGTCGTCGGCCACCTGCTTGCGTTTTTCATCCTTGCACTGGCGTGTCATGGCGAACTTGCTGACGATCGACCAAGCACGCGCGACCTGACGAGCTATTACCTGATGATGGGTATCGGTGGCATGCTCGGCGGTGTGTTCAACGCAATCATCGCGCCGCACCTGTTCACCACCGTGGCGGAGTATCCCATTGCCGTGGCTGCCGCTGCGCTATTCATGGTGCGGCCGGGCGAACTGTGGAACATGCAGCGATCGGTGTGGATCCATCTTGGCCTGCCGGTGCTGCTGGGCGCGATCACGCTGGGCATGATCGCACTGGCCAATACGCTGGAACTGGGCATCAGCCCCCTGCGACTCTTACTCACAGCCGGCTTGCCCGCGCTGGGGTGCTATGTGCTGTCTCAGCATCCGTTGCGATTTGGTCTTGCGCTGGCAGCGGTGTTCTTTGCTGCGTCGTTTGACACAATCACACGTGGGCACATACTCGAAGCGCATCGCGGGTTCTTTGGCGTGCATCGCGTGGCGCTGGCTGATGGTTTTCACCGGCTTTTCCACGGCACAACACTGCACGGCACGCAGCGCGTGGATGAAAACGGACGACCGCACGACCCTGACACGCCCTTGGCGTATTACCATCGCGAAGGGCCGATCGGCCAGGTGTTCGCAGCACAGCATGGTGCTGGGCGGACCAACAATGTCGGGCTGGTCGGCCTGGGCGTGGGTGCGTTGGCGGCGTATGGACAGCCGGGGCAGCGGTTTGCATTTTTCGAGATCGATCCGCTGGTGCAGCGTATCGCGGAAGACCAGCGGTACTTCACGTTCCTCTCCGACGCGCGCCATCGCGGCGTGGATGTTCCGATTGTGCTTGGCGATGCGCGGCTGACGCTGGAACTGGTCGAGCCGGGCACGTTCGATCTGCTTGTCATCGACGCGTTCAGCAGTGATTCGATTCCCGTGCATCTGCTGACGCGCGAGGCGATCGCGATCTATCGGCATGTGATTCATGACGACGGCATCATCGCCATGCACATTTCCAATCGGTATCTGAATCTCCAGCCGGTGGTGGCGAATCTGGCGGCGAGTCTGGGCATGGTGTGCGCGATCCGTGATGATTCGTACATCACCGCTGAGCACGCTGCACAGACCGGCCGCGAAGGATCGGTGTGGGCGGTGCTCGCACCGAGCATGGAGCAGCTTGGGCCGCTGTCGCGTGTTGGCTCGGCGCAATGGATCATCGCGCCGGGCGATCCCGATGCAGCGGTGTGGACCGATGAGTACTCCAACGTACTCGGCGCGCTGGCGTGGTGAGCCATCAGACGCGCGAACGGCTCATGCGGAAAAACACATACAGCAAGACCAGGCCGATCGAGAACACTGATCCAGCGAAGAGGATGACATCCGTCGAGCTTGCACCGATCCAGTTGGCAATGTTGAACACCGAGGTGCGGTCGTACACCGCCAGGTCTGCGTCGGCTGACATGGTGCGGCCGTACATTGAAAGGAACAACAGCACCTCAAACACCCCGGTGATGCCGATGGCGATGAGAATGAGATCGGTATACACCGATGAGCGTTCCACAGCCCGCGAGTGCAGCTCGTTCAACCGCTGGATGCACTCTTCAATGCGTTGATCGATCTGCGGTCGCAATCGTCGGGTCAAGCCCCAGTTTTTCAGGATTGAATTGACCGCATTTCTGACCGTGCGCGAGTAGTACTTGTCGTTTTCCTCAAACTCCACTTTGAGCATGGTTGCATCGCGCACGGCTCGATCGAGGTCGGCCTTGACGGTGGAAACATGCTCGCGGCCTTCGCCTGCGACGGAGATCGTAAGAATGCGTGAAATCTTTGACTGCAGCCGATCGAACGCGGCGTAGTAATACTGTGCAATGAGCATGGCTTCATACGGCGCGTCAGATCCACGCGCCTGCGTGCCGTTGGCCGGCGTGAGCAGTGACGCAGGATGGGCCGGATACGATTCGCTGCACGCCTCCTCGCCGAAGTAATAGTTCAACCATTGCATGGAGTACGCTGCGGGATTGTCGGTGCATTCGCGGACGGCCCGTCCCTGACCGGCCACATCCTTGAGCCAGTGTTCGACCACCGCCTTTCGAAACGCCTTGCCGCGCGGCCCATCCAGTACGGTGTCATCGCGGTGCATGATGAGCCAGCGCGTTACCCACATCGTGCACGATTGCTGCAAATGCCGCTCGGCCCGTGCACCGGCAGCGGTCTGAAAATCACGCAGGTACTGCCCTGCCAGCTCGCGCTGCTGTCGCAGCCAGCGAAGCAGCGGCTCAAGCAGTTGTTCGTTGACCTGCTCGATAAGAATCTCAGCCAGCGCGATACCGAGCTGCTGCAGCGCATCGAGCGCGTCTTTCACATCCACGGTATCGCCTTGACCTGTGTTGAGCTGCTCCGCAGCCACAGGCAGATCCATATCGAACAGTGCAACGCCGTGGTCGTACACGCGCACGAGCGCTCTGGGTGGCTGCTGCTGAATCGCGTCGATCAGGAGCTGCTCAATACGCTCAAGTTGTGCAGTTACGCAGCTTTGCGGGCACGCTTGCCGCGCCGCAGCAAGATGACTGCGAAACTGCTCTTCCGACCAACTGGTAAGCAGCTCAATCATGTGCATCGGCCGAGGCAGCGTATGGGTATCGATCTCGCGATACCTGCTGCCGACACGGTTGCTAAAGCGCGCTCCGTGGGTGAACTGCACCGCTTCAATGCGACAGTCCTTTCGTTGCGAAAGTACACGCTCGCAACGATCCCCCACCGCATCAGCGATGTCGTCCCAGCACTGCTCGTACGCATCAGGCGCGTGCATGATGCGCGATGCTTGCAGCACAAATCCTTCAACAGCAAACGGAGCCAACAACTTCAGTTTCACGGCTGCACTCCCGACTCGACGATCACAAATGATTCCGGTTCGACAAGCACTTCCCAGCCACGCATCGGCCCATTGAGAATCTTCACCAGGCATCGGTGTTCATCCGGGTCATCATGCTGTTGTGTGGACACAACAGCGCCAAAGCCGTGCGGCCAGAGCCGAACATACGCCCGTGTGCCGGCCGGCAGCGTGAGCGGCTGCTGATGCGCATCATCAGGCCGATGCGCCGTGGTAACATCGCGCATCATGACTTGTACGCGGCTGATGGTTTCGATGCGGTATTGCAATTCGCGCAGCTCGCCCCGGTGTTCCAGCTCAGCCAACCGGGCGTTCAAGGCATAGCGCAGTTCCTCGCCTGACCTGGTCATGCGTGTCACCAGGCGCAACGCCTCCGGCGCACCGGCGCGAGGGTCGTCCAGTGCTGCGGCCGTGATGTTGGCCGCGTTGACTTTCGTCGCCGGGTCTTCAATCGTGCGCTGCCCGACGAGCAAGCCCTCGGCCAGCAGATCAATCTCGCCGCGCTCGAGCATGCGAAACCCCTCCGCCGGCGTGTCAAATCGTTCATCGATGGTGGCGATCTCAGCAAGTTCCGGCCAGAGTGCATAGCCCGCTACTGCTCCCAGCCGCAGTGGCGGTGCATCCCATTCGCCATTGCCACTGAGCGCATCGAGCCAAGCCAGAAGCGCGTGCTTATCAACGATGCCATCAGGGCCGCGTATACCCCGGCGGTAAAACAACACGTATTGAAAGTGCATGAGCGGCTCGGTGAACAACAGTCGCTCAGCCCGGTCACGATGATCGATAAACGGAAATGCTGCCACGCCCGTGCCGTCCTCAACGCGCCGAAGGGCATCATCCCAATCGGTGAAGACAACTCGCGCATCGTAATTGATACCTCGGAACAACTCGCGAACCAATGCTGTCAACGGCCCGCCATCAGCGTCGCTGCGACTGACATACGGCTCCCACTCCGGCGCAAACACCTGCACGGGCTGCATTGGCCGAGGTGGCCGCGGCATTAGCGCGATAACCGCCAGGGCTAGGCCGAACACCGCAAGAAAACATCCGGCGAAGAACAGAAGTCGATACATGTTTTGTCCCTCTGGTGATGCAGGATGGGCCGGGTCACGATCATCCGACGCCCGCAGGACATGAAGCAGCGTTGCTGCGGCGATGGCAAACCAGATGACGTTCACGATGGCGGATGGATACGCGCCGTAATAGAACGCGTTGGCCGCCACGCCGAACGCTCCGATGAGATTCAAGAATTGGTATATGCGCGACTGACCCGTGAAGCGGCCGGTGGACACACAGTAGTACGCGATCACGTACAGCAACACGCCCGCCCAGCCGAGCAACTCGACAATGATCGTGCCCGTTGTCAGCATCCACTCACGGTACTGCAAGGCATCGCAAACGCCAAGTGACCGCATCAACCGGCTGCGGGTGGCTGCACCGGCGGGCTGTCATCGCCAAAGTCGGCCTTGCCGCCGGGGCCTGCCATTCGCTTATGCATTAGCCCAAAGCCGATCGCCCCTGTGATATTCAGCGCCAGACATAACGCAAAGATCCACGCGCCTGCACCTTCGCTCCATTCATTGAGCATCTGGTACACACCGACCGCCAGCACCGGCGCGAGAAAACCACGGATACCGGTGAGCGTGACGTGTACGCCCATGTATTGCGACGCCTTGTGCGCTGGTGCGAAATCGTGATGGCCGAGATTCCAGGCAAGCATGCCCCCGCCGAAGGCCACCCCCTGCAGGACTGCTGAGAACCAGAGATATTGTGGCTGGTGTGTCACGGTGGCAAAAAGCATGGCCGCGGCCGCAGCCACGAACACCCAACTGTGAATCGCACGAAACCGAATGACATGAACGTTGTCGAGCAGGCGTGACCAGATGGGAATGCTCAACGGCATGATGAGAATGGGCACCACACCACTGATCAACATCCCGCCACGGTAGCCCATGTTGAATACTTCGCGCAACATGATGACCAGCGGTGCAGTGATCATCATGTTGCCGGTGCCGAAGATGAACATGCACAGCATGTAATCTCGGAAGTTGCGGTCACCGCGCAACACCTGCCAGATCTGCACCGGGTTGAACAGGAGTTTGACGTCGGCCTGTTCACTGGATCTTTCAGCATTGACCAGTGCCCGATGGCCGCGCACACGCAGTGATCGGTAGATGAGCGCACCAACCAGACCGAACAGTGCTGCGACCGGGTATACCAACCGAAAGGCGCGTTCGTCATAGGTCATGGCCTCAGCCAGCCCCCACCCGACGCCGGCAATCATCAGCGCCTGGATCGTCGCCAGTTTGCCCGCCATGTTGGCCCGGGCATTTCGGGGATAGTTCGCTCGCCAGACCGTGGATCGGATGGTCACGACACCCGCCCAGCAGACGCGCACCGCGACAACGCACGCTGTCAGCATGAGCAGTCCGCCCCAGTTCATCGGGGCAAAGGCAATCATCAGCACCAGCAGCACTGAAGCCAGTTGCAGCCCAAAAAGAAAGCGAATCTTGTCCCGGCCGTTGCTCAGCCCTGCCCAGAGGAAACTGGTGATGTTGGCAAAAGCCGGTGCTCCGGCCAACACGGCCACAGCGAAGTTCAGCGACGCGTCGGGAACCTGGTGCTCAAAGGCGTTCTTGGCGATCACACTGACCATGCCGCCCTCGACCACGCCCATCATGACAGGCAAGAAGGCCGAAGCGGCCAACTCGCGTCTGTAGTGGCCGCGCGTAAGCACAGGCATCCGGCCGGGATGGAAGGAACCCACTGCCCGATTGACGGTTCTGAGCGCGGTCTTAACGGGACTCACGGTGCAAGCTTTGGCGCAACGAGGCCCGGAGACAAGTCGGACCGTCCTATAAGCAAAAGATCTTTGCGTTCTCGCTTACCCATTGTGAAAAGACGATGCAAAACGAGCAAGCGAAATTGACGCGACCTCTTTCAGCGACATTAATAAGTTCACGCCCTTGAGAAGAGAGAGAACTCAACCTCAAGGAAGCTTTTCAAATGAACAAATCAGTGCTTGCATGTGTGTTTCGCACTCAGACTTCGGCTTCGGTGGTGGCCGCTGGCATCATTCTGAGTGGGGCCTCTCTTGCTTCGGCGGACATTATCAACATTCAGGAGAACCCCGCGGCCTCACAGAACGGTCTGGGCCTGTACACCGGGACGATCGAATACAACGCTGCCCTGTTCGGGAATCAGGGAACGTTGACCATCTCGCTGACCAACACCAGCGATCCGGGCAACGGTGGATTTCTGACTGGATTTCTATTCAACATCAATAGCGCCGACGCAGCCGCAACGGCCATGTTGGACTCTGCCACCCATCCATTTGATGGCGTGACGGACGAGATGGGCAATCCCTTCGGCACGTTCGATGCCGGCGCAGCCCTCAACGGCAACTTTCTCGGAAACGGCAACCCATCCGCCGGTATTGGTGTAGGTGACACCGGCGTGTTCGAATTCATCGTCACCGCCAGTGACGCCGGCTCACTCTCTGCCAACAGCTTCATTTCCGGACCCGCCCAGCACAACTTTATTGCTCGTTTCCGCGGGTTCAATGATGAGGACAGCGACACCGTTCCCGGAATGCAAGTGCCCGGCCCTGGAGCAGCTGCGCTCCTACTTCTCGCGGGCCTGACAGGGATACGTCGGCGACGAAACTGAGCTCCGATATCTCGAAGAACCATACGCCCGTCAGGTTATCTGACGGGTGTTTTTGTTACTTGTGATGAATTTCAACATTTTCTAGCACTATTGCTAGCTGGCGACGAAATCGTATTGCACAGTTAGTAATGATCAATCCATACGTTTCGACCTATCACAAGACGAGGGAGAGAAATCGATGCAGTTCACACCATATCGCTTATCCATGCGCAACCCCTTCGCCCATCTTGCGATTGCCACGGTCTTTGTCAGCGTGAGCGGCGCTGCTGCAAGTGTCATCCAGATTGGCAGCGATATTGCCAATGCGACCGAAGGCATCGCCGCGTTCACTGGGTCACTTGAATACACATCGGACGCATTTTCCAACAGCGGCTCGCTGGTCATCAACCTGACCAATACCAGCGAACCCAGCAACGGCGGGTTCATTACCGGCCTGGTGTTCAACCTGCCGAGTTTGGATCCCAACGCCAGTTCCTCGATGCTCTTCGGCTCGAACGACTTTCAAGAAGTTAACAACGAGAATGCAGCTCCGTTCGGCACGTTTGATACCGGTGCTGCCTTGCATGGCAACTGGCTCGGTGGCGGCCCACCCCAAGGCGGCATTGCCGTGGGCCAGACAGGAAGCTTTGAGTTTCTCATCAACGCCACCGATGCGGCCTCACTCTCAGCCGAAGATTTCATCACAGGCGGCAACGGGTCGCACATGGCGATCCGCTTCCGCGGCTTTGCCGACGGCGGCAGCGATAAGGTGCCAACCATGCTCGTCCCCGCCCCAGCCGCGATGAACTTGCTACTGGTCGTCGGTCTGATTGGAACACGTCGCCGTCGCCGACGCTGAAGCTGACGCCTGACCGGACACAACCCGATTTCACGAAAGCACCCTTTCTGGGTGCTTTTTTCTTGACACCCACAGCTTGCATGGCATACTATGTATTGTATAGTACACTGAAGCACTGAAGCACTGGAGCAACCCATGCGAGTCGAACGAGAATTGATGCGCGGTGCCGGGCCACTGGCTGTACTCAAGCTGCTGCAGCGCGGCGAGATGTACGGTTACGAGTTGGTCGAATCGCTGGCCAGACAAACCAACGGCGTGCTCGACATGGGCCAGTCCACGCTTTACCCGATGCTCTACAACCTCGAGGCCAAGGGCTTCATCCGCGCTACCTGGCGTGAAGCGGACACCGGCCGCAAACGCAAGTACTACGGCCTGACCGCCAAGGGAGAGACCCGGCTTGCGGATGAATCTGAACAATGGCAGGCACTGGCCGGTGCAATGTCTGCACTCGGCATTGTTCCGAATCCCGATGCGGAGCCGGCCGCGTGATGGCTTCTCCTCCCCATCGCGACGGCCTGCTCACCCGGGCGCGATACACGCCACTGCGTGATGCATTTCGCTTGCGTCTAACCGGTCGGTTGAATCTGCCGCGACTGGTCCACAACGCGGGGCTTCCGACACCGCTGGCTGACCTTGTCGAGTACACCGCTCGGCGAACACGTCTGTCGCGGCTGGAGCGCGTCGACGTCGCAGAGGAGTTGATCGCGCATTTTCAAGACGGCCTTGAAGCTGGCCGCTCGGCGGAAGCGTTGCGCGATGATTTTGGCGATGCCAATCAAGCAGCACGTCTGATCCGCCGCGCCAAACGTCGCAATCACAACATTTTTCAAAAACTGCCGCGCTACAGCATGTACGGCCTTGGCGTCCTCGCGTTGTTCTATGTCATCGTCGCCATTCGCTTTTTCAGCGGCTCGCCGAACCCATCACATGACTACCTTGCCGACTTGAATCGCGTCCCAGCCGCGGTGCCGCACGATCAGGCGGCATGGCCGAGATATCGCAGCGCGCTGGTTGCAATGGATGACATGCCCCAGTGGCAGGGACACGAAACGCCAATGCCCGGCACTGAATCCTGGCCGCAGGTTGAAAAGTACATTCACGAGCACGCTGAGCAACTGAGCCAAATCCGCGAAGCAGCCGCCATGGCGCATCTTGGCTTCACCGCAACGTTCCACATCAGCGGTGATGATCTTGACCTGTGGCCAGCATTTGACGGTGGGGATAGTGAAGTTACGGACTCAAGTGACCGGCTGCTCATCGGCGCGCTGCTTCAGCATCTTACAGAATTGCGCAAGATGGCGATGCTTCTTCGCTATGAAGCGTACAGCGCCGCGGAGCAAGGCGAAGGCGAACTGGCCGTTGCCAACATTCGCGCCATGGTTGGCATCGCTGAACACGCTGCCGAAATCGGTACGATCATCAATCAACTCGTTGCACTGAGTATCCTCGGCGTTGCAAATGAGACAACTGGAGAGCTGCTCAAGTCAAATGCAGAGGTATTCACCGACGCGCAACTCACCGACATGGCCCATACGCTCGCGTCTGCATTGGGCGGAGGAACGCTGCAAATGGATCTCGGTAGCGAACGCCTCTGGTTCAGCGACTTGCTGCAACACATGTACACCGATGACGGTCGCGGTGGCGGACGATTGACACGGCGGGGGCTTGACACGTTTGCGACTGTCATGGCCATTCACGAAGGACCGTTCGGGATTGATGCGCCGGAGTTCCTGCAAACGCTCGCTTCACCGGCAGCGGGACTGGCGCTCGCTGGCCGACGCGCCCAGGCAGAACTTTATGACCGATTGCTCACTCGGGCGGAGGCAGAGAGCAAAGCGCCGCTTTGGCAATACCGCAACACCGTAGAGCCGGAGATTCGCGCGCTGGCGAGCGATCCGGTGCAAGCGATTCGCTACATGCCCGTCACACTTATGCTGCCATCAGTTTCAGGGCCGTACATCCAGGCGGAGTTCACCACCATGCGGCGCGATGGCATGTTGGTGACACTGGCACTGCATCTGTACCAACGACGTCACGGTCACTGGCCGGATTCTCTCAACCAGCTCGTGCCGACCTTCCTGCCGGCGGTTCCACCGGATCGCTTTGACGGCCGGCCGCTGCGCTATGCCCTGGTTGATGGATTGCCGGTGGTGTACAGCATCGGGGCGAATCATCAGGACAATGGTGGCCGCCCGCCGAGCAATGTGAAACACCACGAAGCGATGCGCTGGACCAAGCCCGAAGTGGCAAAGGACATGCGGCTTAACCCAGGTGCACACCGGCATCAACAACCCGATGGCGACTGGATCCTCTGGCCGCCCCAGCAAGACCCGCGCACGGAATATTGACGTTCAGTCGCCGTGACGTTGCCGCAATCGCGGGCTGGTGCGCAGCACCAGGTGGACGCGCTCAAACTCGTCGAGCACTTCCTGCAAGACCTCACGTACCGGATCAGCCGGTGGCGGGGCAAGCACGGCATCCTCGCCCAGCGCCTTACGCGCCATCGACCGATAGCGGCTGAGCGTGCGGTCACCGAAACGCGCGATCGGCGAGAAATCCTCAGCCATGAACCAACTCACCGGCACGCGATAGCCGGCGTTGATCTGGTTCTTCACGATCAACTCCGCATGCTCTTCGCTTCGCAAGATGTATCGCAGGTGAATCTTGTCATTTGCTTCTACGATGCGCTGCATCGCCGCGCCCTGCAATGCGCAGTCGCCGCACCATGTGCCGCTGAGGCACAGCACATTCATCTCGCGCGTAATCGACTTGACCAGCGACTTTTGCTCATCGTTCAGTTCCAACTGGCTGTAGCGCTGATCCCATTGCGGGCGATGCCCTTCAGCTTCGCCAAGGGCGACAAACTCGTCATAGCGATAGCCGCGGTCGAAGTATGGTTTGAGTGTTTGTGCGTTCATCAACATGATCGTCACCTGCATAGAGCGAGCGGGCTTGCCCGCTGAATCTCGTCAGTACATCAAAGCAGGCAAGCCCGCTCGCGCAACATTTCAGTCACCGTGTTTTTCGCGCAGTCGGCCGCTGAGCCGCAGCAGCAGTTGCACGCGCTCAAATTCATCGAGCCAGTCCTGCAGCGTTCCGGCAAGTTCGCCCACCGGCACCGGCGCTCCCGGGAGCGGGCACGATGCGCCGAGTTGGCGGGCTGCGATGGCGCGGTAGCGTGTGAGCGTGCGGTCGCCGAGAATCGAAACCGGCTCGAAATCCTCAGCCATGAAGATGACCGTCGGCACGCGCAGGCCCTCGCAGATCATGATCTGCTCAGCAAGGTCCATGTGCGCATCACGATCGAGATAGCGAAGCTTGATGCGGCTGTTCGCTTCTGCGATGCGCTCCAGGAGCGGGCACTGCTGCGCGCAGTCGCCACACCAGATACCGGACGAAATGAGCACCGGCATGTCGCGCGTGAAGCGCTCCACCAGTGATCGCTGGGCATCGGTGAGCGAAATCTGCTCGTAAATCTTCCGCCACGGTTCGGCTTTTGCCTCGTCCGTAGCCAAGTAATCCTCATACGTGAGGCCTTGATCGAATTTGCTCTTGAGAAACTGTGCGTTCATGGTCAGTGAGTGTAGCCGCGCCCCGAACGGAAGATCATCCCGATTGCTGGTCTTGCAGTTGCTCAATGATCGCCCGCAACAGATCAAACGCCTGCATGGGCGTCAGTTCGTTCAGGTCGATGGCTTTCAGTTCATCAATCGCGGGGTGGTGCACGTACTCGGTGAACAAGCTCATCTGCGCTTCGGGTTGTTTTTTCGCAGGACTGCTGGCGGCTGCTTCAACGGCTGTGGCATCGGTTTGCACCGCAAGAGTGTCGAGCAGTTCCTGAGCGCGTTGCAAGGTTTGTTGAGGGACGCCGGCAATCTTGGCGACATGGATGCCGTAGCTGCGATTGGTCGAGCCGCGCAGCAGGCGATAGAGAAACACGATCTCATCGCCCCATTCACGGACGGACACGTGCAGGTTGCTCACGTTGTCCATGCGCTCCGCGAGCGTGGTCAACTCGTGATAATGAGTCGCAAACAGCGCGCGGCATTTGCGCACAGCAAGCGTTTCCGCAATCGCCCATGCCAGCGAGAGGCCGTCGAGCGTTGAGGTACCCCTGCCGATCTCATCGAGAATCACCAGCGAGCGATCGGTGGCGTGGTGGAGGATGTTGGCGGTTTCGGTCATCTCGACCATGAACGTCGAATGGCCGGCATGCAGTTCATCGCTCGCGCCGATGCGGGTGAAGATGCGATCGGTCAGGCCGATCGTCGCGGACTTGGCCGGCACGAAGCTGCCGGTGTGCGCGAGGAGCGTGATCAGCGCGACCTGACGAATGTATGTTGATTTGCCCGCCATGTTGGGACCGGTGATCAGCGCGAGAGAGCCGGAGCAAGCGTCGTCGATGCCTTGTTCCCTTGATGCCTTACTGCCTTCACCCAATCCCAGAACACAATCATTGGGCACGAACCGTTCGCCGAGCGTGCGGTCGAGCACGGGGTGTCTGCCGTCTTCAATGGCGAGCACGGGCTGCTCGACGAGTTCGGGCTTGACGTAGCCGAAACGTGTTGCGATTTCCGCAAAGCAACCGAGCACATCCAGCTCAGCGACCAGTTCCGCAAACGCGCTGAGCTTGGGCGCCTGTGCTGCGGCTTTGCGGCACAGGGCGTCAAAAAGGGTCTTCTCCCGCTCGACGGCCCTACTTTCAGCAGTGGTGACCTTCTCTTTGAACTCCTTGAGTTCCGGGGTGATGTAGCGTTCTGCGTTTTTCAGTGTCTGCTTGCGGCTGAACGCATCAGGGACTTTGCTCACATGCGCGTGGGTGATTTCGATGTAGTAGCCGAACACTTTGTTGTAACCGACTTTGAGCGAGGGGATGTCGGTACTTTCGATGAGCCGCTTCTGATATGCCGCCAGCCAGGTGTTGGCATCGCGCTGCAGCGATCGAGCTTCATCCAGTTCCGCATCGACACCGTCGCGAAACAGCCCACCCTCGCGCATATGTGCCGGCGGGTCATCCACACATCGCTGCGCGATAGCGTCGGCCAATGGTGCAATGGCTTCGCTCAGGTTGGTCAGGTGCTGGTGATGTGATATGAATGCAGGACGGGCATCGAGCAGATCAGCAATGAGGTTGATGCGTCCGACCGAGCGGCCGAGCGCGACGAGATCGCGCGGCGTGGCGCGGCCCATGGCCATGCGGCCGGCGATGCGGGCGACGTCCTGCACGTTACCGATCTGCTCCGCAAGATTCTCGGTGAAATCACGATCTGCCATCAACGCAGCGACGGCATGCTGGCGGACATGAATCTGCTCCACGTCGCGCAGTGGGAAACACAGCCACTGCCGCAGCAGTCGTTTGCCCATTGGGCTGTTGCACCGCTGGAGTGTGGCGAGCAGCGAGCCGTCAACCTGACCGGTGCGCATGGTGCGTTCGATTTCCAGACTGCGTAGTGACGCAGCGTCGATGGTGAGAAACGCATCGTGCGATTGCCGCACGGGCGGGCGTAGATGCCCCAGCCGCTCACGAGCATCACGCGTGTCGTCCGGCCCGCTGCCCGCTTGCGTTTCCAGCAGGTAGTGCAACAGCGCCCCAGCCGGGCCGATGGCCGGGTCGTGTTCATCCAAGCCGAAGCCCGCGAGGGTGGTCACGTTGTAATGCCGCAGCAGCGCATCGCGGGCGTCATCATGGCGGAACATCCAGCCGGGCCTCGCTGTGAGCGAAAGGCCGAGGTTTTCACGCACGATGTCCACCCGTTGCGGCACGGAGCCGTCGGCTGTTTCCACGTAAATCAGTTCGGTCGGGCGAATGCGGGCAAGTTCATCGACCACGCGGCTGCGTGGAAGGTCGTGCAGCGTAAAGCGACCGGTGGAAAGCTCAGCGATGGCGAGCACGGCGGCCGAGTCATCGCCGGATTCGAGAAACTGAATGGCGGCGACCTGGTTGGCGGCTGATTCATCGAGCAGTTGCTCATCGACCAGCGTGCCGGGGGTAAGCACGCGCGTCACGGCGCGATCGACCACGCCCTTGGCTTCCTTGGGGTC
>PWVT01000200.1 GCA_003562195.1 Phycisphaeraceae bacterium
CATGGATGCCCCTGTGATTGCCGGCTGACGCGTTGGCCACCGGCATCACTTTTCACTCACTCCTTGGTTCACGCAGATTTTGCGCGGTAGCGAGAAATTAGCGTGGTGACGCCCATGCTGGAATCCCTGTTCCATGCTGGGACTGCGATGGCAAGGCTTCATGACTCACAGCGTGCAGTGACAGTGACCTCATGCGTCTCGCGACGACGACTCATTATAATGAATGAACTTGTTGCTCCTAGCCGCCACGAGAATTGATCGCGGATGAGGGCTGTTGCGAGTTGTCTTTTTTGACTGCATAGCGCATGATTCAACGGTGCATGCACGGCGCAGCACCGCAGGAGCGCCGCTGGCCATCCGCCGGAAGTCACCGAGTACCGTCATGCCATCGCATCAATCGATCGGACCTATCCGCGGTTGGTGGACGCATTGCTCAGGCAATGTGGTTGATGTCCGTGGTGCCTGAACTTTGGTTGGATAGATTGCCCGTTGGCCATTCTGGATCTGCATGGAATCTGATGGAGACTTTACAATGAATGTTTGCTCGCTGCTCAGTGGAATGCGTGTTGCTGGTTTTTGTGCCGCGTTGCTGATGGCGGCGCCGTGCTTGGCGGGTGGTCCGCACGACTGGGCTGAATTGGGGCTGAAGGCGATCGAGCCGGTGAGCGATTCCGAGGGAGAGTTGATCCGGGGCGCTTCGGCGTCGACGTCGGCATCGGGGCTGAGTTTGCTGGCGGCGGCGCTGCTGGATCCCAACACAGGATCGAACGTGCAGTCCTTCACGGCGTCTCATCAAAGCAGTTCGCATCAAGGGATGGGCAGCAGCCAGCAACAGCAGTTGTCGGAATTCGGGTTTGGGCTAGAGGTTTCGTCAAGCCTGGGCACGTTTTCGGCGCAGGCCGCGGGAATTGCGGGCGGCTTCAGCCTGTCGGCGGTCGCGCCTTAGGGGGCTGCTCAAAGTCAACTTCCCTAATTCTTAGCACAGGGGTTCTTCGGGGATTTTAGTGGCTTGACTTCAGGGAGCGAGGTTTTTAGGGCACCCGCTGCGATGTCCGCAGTCTCCCGCGAGATGTGGGTGCACGAAGAAAGTGCCCGCCGCCGAATCGGACCGGCGACGGGCCACGAGCGCCTTCGGCGCATCGCAGACCGGGCTATTGCTCGGCGAGTTGCACCTCTGCAGAGCCCGCTTCCGCTTCACCCGACATTCGTAACTTAACAGACTTGGTTTTCGGACATCGCAGCGGGTTCCTCAAAATACCGTAAGCGTTCTATCTGCCCAGGTGGCTGAGTGGCCGAGGGGGCGCCGGTGGCCTGCGGGGGCTTCGTTTGCTGAGCCGAATCGCAAGCATGCGATCACCGGCGAGAGGGGCCGGGGCTCAAGCCGTCTCGAGCACTCACGCGGCGCTCAGCACAGCATGTCTAAGTCGCCGTCGCCAGTCAGCTGGGCGTACTCCAGGTGATCGCACAGGTCCAACACCGCATCGGAGTCTTTACCGGTTTGCTCGTGATTGTACGAACGACTCAGTTCACCAATCAGGCACTTCAACTCGAACCGGCTCATCCGCACCCGACGGATCGCTCGACCCTTGGGCCAGCGACGAAGCGATGCCTGCAGACGCTCGAACGGGTAGCCGTACTTCAATACCAACTCACGATGGTCAATGGTCAGCTGAATCGTTTCGCTCAATTCACCCATCAGGCGACCCTTGCTTCGCGGCGGCGTGTGCGACGCTGCTGCGTCGTCAAGCGGCGTGTCTTTCGTTCGGCATCGCGATACACGCGGATCGATTCCGGGTGCGCGCTGCGCCAAACATCCGGAAGCAAAGACTCGTAGTCCGTGCTGCCGGCTGCCAACCGGCGAAGGCAATCGTTCACGTACGCCCAGACATCCAAGTGGTGACGTGCCGCGGAAGACACCAAGCTGTACATCGTCGCGGCCACGGCCCCGCCGCGACCGGAGCCAACGAACAACCAGTTCTGTCGGCCAATCGTCAAACGACGCAGTTCGCCCTCGGTCTCGTTGTTATCCATCGGGATCGCTCCATCGCCCAAGAACACCGACAGCTCATCCCATTGATTGAGCGTATATCGAACCGCCTTGCCAAGCGAACTTTTCGGAAGCACCCGGGGATCGCTGCGTTTGTCAATCAACCAGTCGTGCAGTTCGCCCATGATCGGCAATGACTCGCTCTGCCGCACGGCCAAACGATCGGCTGCCGAGAACCCTTCGCAACGATCTTCGATGTCATACAGACCGCGATAAAACGCCAGCGCATGCGCAGCGGCGACCGGATCGTTCGGCTGGGCTTCGACGAACTTTCGACGTGCGTGTGAATTGCAACAAGCGGCAAAGATTCTGTCTGTCGCTCCCAGGTAGACCCCCTCATGGACGCCATAAGCATCGACCACCGCGTGGCCACGAAACTCACTCAGGAACTCCGCCGGGCCGTCGCGACTGCGGCTGTCGGTGAAGTCGAACACGTTGTACGGATGTTGCTCGCGGCCGCGGTACAACCAAAAGTGTGCCGTCCGCATCTTGCCCGGCAGCGTGGGGTCTTGCAGACGCACCGTCGTGTCATCCACTCCGATCACCTCGCCCGAAATGATTCGCGACTTCATCAAGCCAACCAGCCCGCTGACCAGAGCCGCAATGTTCACCAGCATGCCGAACTGAGTGTTGCGCGGGATCAGCATTCCGGCGCGGGCGAAGATGTCTTCGCCACGATAGAGCGGCAGGTGATCGGCGAATTTGTTAACGATCAATTGTGTGTAGACGCCGAAGCCGTAATCACTGCCGGGAACCGGTGTCGTCAGCCCGCCGGGCTCTTCACCGGACGGTACCTGGACAATGGTCTCTTTGCACTTGCCGCAAGCCCGCTTGTGACGATGGATTTCCCAAACGAACAACTCGGCGGGAATCAGGTCCACACGCTCGCTGATGTCCGTGGCGACGATCCGCATCTCTTCGCCGCAGCACGAACAGATCCGCTGCTCGGGCGTCACGTCCGCTTCGATGATCTTGCGTTTCAAGTGGTCCGGTATCTTCTCGGACTTCTTCTTGCGACGACGACCGCGAGGATCCTCTTTCGGCTCCTGTTCGTCGATCACGCTGTCAGCCGGCTGATCATCCACATCGAACAGATGCAATTGCGAGCCATCTTCGACGTGCCGTTCGGAAGACCTGCCGAAGAGTTTGCGGCGATAGAGAGTGAGTTCTTCGCGGAGTTGTTGGATTGTTTTTTGCTGTTGCTCGACCGTGTCGATCAACTCGGCGTTGATCCTCAACACGCGTTGCAAGTCGTCATTGCTATCCGCTGCAGCCATGCGGTGGTTATCGCACCTGCAACAAAAAACGCAAGGCTCCACCGCGCCTTGCGTTCACATTTTTCCGAAAAGTTTTGCTGGCCCTGCTCAGGCTGCATGAGGACGATCGATCGAGTAGCGTCTGCGTCTTTGAGAGCCTTCGATCTGGACGCCGCGAAGCATCATGACCAGGCCGGCCGAGTCAATCTCGAAGTTGCCTTGTTCGTCTGTGACAAGCTTCTCGAAGGTTCCGCTTTCAAGTCGCTTGGACCAAATCGCCAGGCCGTCACAGTCCCACACCAAAATCTTGACGTAATCCCGTTTTCGGTTGAAGAAAACGAACAGATGGCCGGAGAACAGATCCACCTGAAAATGTTCTTTGACAAGTCCCGACAAGCCATCGAAACTCTTTCTCATGTCCGTCGCCTCGGTGTAGACAAAAATGCGTGTGGCAGCTGCCAGCGTGATCACGATGTCACCTCGCTGAGCGTCTCGACGACGTCCTTGATCAATCGCCGCTGCTGCTCGTCGGTGGCTCCGTGATCGAGCCGAATGACAGCCCCGCCAGGCAGCTCGATCTGCAAGCCGCCGCAGCGAGGTGCCTGCGACATCACCGGCGGAACATCGACTGGGACGAAAGTGCCGGAGCGATTGCTCGGTCGACCGAATTGCAGCCTTCGCCGCCAGTGATAGAAGGAAGCGACGGAGTATCCCTCGAGCCGACAAAACTCGGCGACGGTGAGTTCGGCATGGTCGAATCGACGAAATCGGTCACGCCATTGCCGGGCGAGCTGGGGATCGGGAACTCTGGGCATGGGTTTCTCCTGCATGTGGAACGAAACCCACCAACGTACCCGCCCGGTCAACATGGCCAGATAGAACGCTTACGCCTCCAAGAGATTGGCCATGTACCGATGATCGCTCAGACGATTGGTGACCGTCCTGGACTTCGCGGGCAAAGCTCCCGGTCAGGCCGATGTTTTTGATCAAGCTCTCGAAAGACGACCAGCCCGCCGTCGGAGCTGACGAATAATCCGGGCTAGCGCCCGGCCGCTGATGATGCGACAGTGACTGCTGCCCGGCTGCTGACTGACCGAGTAACGGTCAGCGAGGTTCGCCGAAGTTCCCGCAGAAGCCGGTCGCCGG
>PWVT01000174.1 GCA_003562195.1 Phycisphaeraceae bacterium
GCCGCGCAGGATGCTTGGCCAGGGTTTGCGAATGGCGAGTAGGCCGCCGGTGTTGGCCGGGAGTTCCTCGCCCTTTTCATTGACGATCACTGCATCGATGCCGAAAAACGGCAGCGTGCATGAACCGGGTGTCGTCGGCGTGGCTCCTGGAAGCGGCGTGATGAGATGGCCGCCGGTTTCCGTCTGCCACCACGTATCAACGATCGGACACTTCTCGCCGCCGATGACGGCGTGATACCACATCCACGCTTCGGGGTTGATCGGCTCTCCCACGGTGCCGAGTACGCGCAAGCTTGAAAGGTCGTGCTTGTCCGGGTGCTTGCGCCCCCACTTCATGAACGCGCGAATGGCTGTCGGTGCGGTGTAGAACTGCGTGACCTTGTGCCGCTGCACCATGTCCCAGAAGCGGCCTTCATCGGGGAAGTTGGGCGCGCCTTCGTACATGAGCGTGGGCACGCGATTGGGCAGCACGCCGTAGATGATGTAACTGTGCCCCGTGACCCAGCCGATATCAGCCGTGCACCAGTACACCTGATTTTTGTTGGGCACGAGGTTGAACACATACTTGGCCGTCAGGGCGGTATAGACCATGTAGCCGCCGGTGGTGTGCATGATGCCCTTGGGCTTGCCGGTCGATCCGGAGGTGTACAGCAGGAACAGCATGTCTTCGCTGTCCATGTGTTCGCATGGGCACTCATCGGATGCATCAGCCGCAAGCTCGTGCCACCAGTAATCGCGTCCATCAGTCCATTGAATGTCGTTCTCGCATCGTTTGAGAACGATGACGGATTCGATCAGGTCGGTCTTGGTGCATGCTTCATCGACGTTGTCTTTGAGCGGCACGACATTGCCGCGACGCCACGCGCCGTCACAGGTGACAATGATTTTGCTCTGGGCATCGTCCACGCGGTCAGCGATGGCCGACGCGGAGAAGCCGCCGAAGATGATCGAATGAACCGCGCCGATGCGGGCGCAGGCGAGCATGGCGATGGCGAGTTCAGGCACCATGCCCATGTAGATCGTGACGACATCACCTTTGGATACGCCACGGGATTTGAGCACGTTGGCGAAGCGCGCAGTTTCACGTTGCAGGTCAGCGTAGGTGAGTGTGAGCTGTTCCGGGCCGCTGCCTCCGTATGGTTCGCCTTCCCAGAGAATCGCGGCCTGGTCGCCGTGGCCGTTATCAACCTGGCGATCGACGCAGTTGTAGCAGATGTTGGTCTTGCCGCCGATGAACCACTTGGCATCGGGCAGATTCCATTCGAGCACGGTTTCCCAGGGCTTGTACCAGTGAAACTGCTGGGCGATCTCTGCCCAAAACCCCTCGGGGTCGCGGATGGATCGCTCGTGCAGTTGCTGGTACTGCTCCATGGATTCGATGTACGCCCCGCCGCATCGTTCGGTGAAATCCTTTGGCGGATGAAACAGCCGCTTTTCCTTGAGGATTGATTCAATACTGGAGGTGTCGATATCGGGGTTGCTCATGAAAGACCTCGTACCTGAAATTCACATTGCAGAGTTCTCCCAACAATGTACCCCACGCAGCAAGCTCGGTACACTTTCGCCATGCTGAACGCTTTGCAGGAGATCGAGAAGTCGGGCCTGGCGGAACTTGCCGCGACAGAAGATGCCGATGCGCTGGAGCAATGGCGCATCGCCTACCTCGGCACCAAGGGCAAACTCAAGACCATCATGCCCATGATGAAGGACGTGGCCAAGGAGGACAAACCCGCCGTCGGCCAGCGTCTCAATGAAGTCAAGAAAACGCTCGAAGCGGCATTCGCCGACAAACAAGGCACGATCGGTACTGCCAAGGCCACCGGCCCGATGCTGGATGTCACTGAACCCGGCCTGCCGATGGGACAGGGGCGGCGGCATGTCCTCAGCCGCACGGTCGACGAGATCACGGAAGTCTTCGCGCGCATGGGCTTTTCCGTTGCAGACGGACCAGAAGTGGAAGACGAGTGGCATAACTTCAACGCCCTGAACATTCCGGAAGACCACCCGGCACGCGACCCCATCGACAATTTCTATCTGCAACAGGGCAACGACACGGGTCCGCTTCGGCTGCTTCGTACGCAGACATCCACGGTGCAGATTCGCACGATGGAGAAGACGCAGCCGCCGCTGAAGGTGATCGCCATCGGGCGGGTGTATCGGCCGGACACGCATGATGCGACGCATTACTCCATGTTCCACCAGGTTGAAGGGTTGTACGTTGACCGCCATGTGACGATGGTCGATCTCAAAACGTCGCTCTTCCAGTTCGCCCGGGCGTACTTCGGCCCGGAAGCGGAGGTGCGGATGCGGCCGAGTTTCTTCCCGTTCACCGAACCGTCAGCCGAGGTGGACATGAAAATGAAAATCAAGGGCGAATACCAGTGGGTTGAACTCGGCGGGTGTGGAATGGTTGATCCGAACGTCTTTGAAGCGGTCGGGTACGACCCTGAGCAATGGAGCGGCTTTGCGTTCGGCCTGGGGATCGAGCGAATCGCGATGCGCAAGTACGGGATTTCAGACATTCGCTGGCTGTACGAGAACGACGGCCGCTTCCTGCGGCAATTCTGATTCCGGACGATTTCCAAGAGAAAAACCACATGGATGAGCAACACTCGACACCGCCGACACACCAATCAACACCGCCGCACCACCGGGACGTACCATCCGACCAACCACCGAAGCAAACGTGGGCCGTCGTAATTGGTGTGATCATGATCGCCCTCGGCGGGCTTGCAGGTCTTGGTGCGTGCATCGCCGGCTTCATGCCGTTTCTGACCCAACTGTTCGAGGCATTCTCGACCGAGGAAGAGTTGGCGGTGTATGAACAGTACCGTTGGTTGACGTTCGCCATGGCGGGCGTGCTGTTCGGCCTTGCTGCAATGCAGATTGCCGCTGGGGTCGGGCTGTTGCGCAGGCGACGCTGGTCAGTACCAACCACAGTCTCGTGGTCGGTGCTCAAACTGATTGCAGTCGTCGTCAACACAGTCCTCACGTTTCTCGTTCAGCGCGATCAATTGGAGGTGACAATTGCTCAGGATGACACTGGTGCGATGGGGTCTATGGAGCCGTTCGTGGTCATGATGCTCGTCGGCACAGTTGTGTTTACCCTCATTTGGGGTTGGGCGCTGCCGGTGTTCAATCTGATCTGGTTCTCACGTGACAAAATCAGGCAGGATGTGACGACGTGGTCGTAATGCTGCATTAGTACCGCACGCGACGAGCCGCCGTCTGTCCCCAATACTCCAGTAGCTTGCTCACAGCGGTCGTGACGTCCTCATCAATGGCAGCGCGTGAGCCGCGTACCCGGCCGATCCACACTGCACGATCTTCATCAATCCGGTCCAACTGCTCGACAGCATCACCGGGCGTGGCTGCGATGACGATGAAGCGATCCGTATACTCCACACGTTGTGGCACGACGACAGAGGTACTCGTGGTGCCGTGAAATCGCCGAGGTCCATCTCGGGTGGAGATGGTGCCATGGGTATGTTCCTGCACGGGCACAGTGCGATAGCTGTCGCGTTCGCCTGATTCCAGGAACGTGCTGACCGTCCACACCAGGTCCGCCGACGGCTGATCCGCCAACAGAAAGCCGCGTCCGATCAACGCCTCCTGCACGCCGACCAGCACGTTGCGCTGCTCAAGCGATAGCGCAGATCGATCTATTGCCGCGCCGGTTTCGTCATCCACCATGACGACATACGCCGCACCCAGTGGTTCGGCCGGGAACTGGTGCGTGCGGTCGGCGATGGTGCTCACCGAAATCTCGCGCGCAGCGCACCCACCGAACAGCCCGGCGACGACTAGCATCCACATGCAGAAATTCAACAACTTCATTGAGCGACCTCCACCACGCGCCAACAAACAAGACCCAGTCACGTTCCTGAACATTCCACTGCAAATGGAGTTTCGCGTGCATCATGATGCGAAATTGTCCAATGCACACTACAATACCCCATCCGACCGGTGGACCATATTGGCCCATGTGGCCATAGTGGGTGGTCGGGAGCGAATCGTAACCCTCTTTTCATTGGCCTCAGACGCTGCGCGCAAGGTGCCCCATGACAACCACGACCCAATCCAAACCAGCCAAGCCCCAGGACTCCCGCGGCCTCGCCGGCCAAACCGCCGGCGACACCGCCATCTGCTCGGTCAATCAAACCCAGCTCATCTACCGCGGCTACGAGATCGCTGATCTCGCCGCCAACGCCACATTTGAACAGGTTGCCTATCTGCTTCTGCATGGCGAAAAACCCAACGAGCAACAACTGAAAGACTTCAAATCTGAACTCGCTGCGATGCGCGAAGTCGATCCCGGCATCCTCGAAGTCATCGGCAAGATCGCCCGGAGCGAATCCGGCAAAGACGATGTCCACCCCATGAGCATCCTCCGCACCGGCGTGTCGCTCATCTCCCATGTCGATCCCGAGACCGAGGACAACTCGCC
>PWVT01000240.1 GCA_003562195.1 Phycisphaeraceae bacterium
GCCGCTGCACCAGACAGCCAGCGACGACCACGCGCTTCAGATCACCCTTTTTCTTGCGTTCGATCGCTTCGTTGATGACCTCGACGGATTCGACCTTGGACGCTTCGAGAAAGCCGCAGGTATTGATCACGACCGCGTCCGCATCTGCATGGTCAGAAACCAGCTCAAAGCCGCTGGCGGACAGCGTGCCGAGCATCTTCTCAGAATCCACGAGATTCTTGGCGCAGCCGAGACTGACGAAGGCCACGCACGAAATGTCCTTGGTTTGCAGCATGAGCGGTGATGATAGGGCGCCAATGGTTTGCAAGTGGACTCAAGCGCTGAAGTTTGAAGCGGGCAAGGGCGTGGGCAAACCCGCTCACGAAGCGGTTTCGGTACACTGGCACCATGCCCAGAACGCATCCGGAGTTTGCCAACCTGCGGATCTTCAACCATCCGCTGATTCAGCTCAAACTCACCAAGGCGCGCGACAAGACCACGCAGCCGCTGGAGTTTCGTCGCACGCTCAACGAGATCGCCGGCCTGATGACCTACGAAGCCAGCCGCTGCTTTGAAACGCGCGATGTCCAAGTGCAGACGCCGATGGAAACCACTGCCGGCATCGGGTTAGGGAAGCCCGTTACCCTCGTGCCCATCCTCCGTGCATGCATCGGCATGACCGAAGGCATCATGGCGGTCATGCCCGAAGCCCGCGTAGGACACATGGGCATCTACCGCGATGAAATCACACTCAAACCAGTCGCGTACTACGCCAAGTTCCCGCCGGATATGGCTGACGGCCACGTGCTGTTGATCGACCCTATGCTCGCCACCGGCGGATCAGCGAGCCATGCTGCAAGTGTGCTGAAGGATCGCGGCTGCATCGACATCAGCTTGATCTGCCTCGTGTGCGCCCCTGCGGGTGTGCGGAAGATGATGGAAGACCACCCGGATGTGACGGTGTACACCGCCGCACTCGACCGCGAACTGAACGACAAGGGCTACATCCTCCCCGGCCTGGGCGACGCCGGCGACCGCATCTTCGGCACGCAATGACCCGCTTGCGGCGCAGCACACGACCTTTCAACCGTCATTGGCGGCGCGCAACTACGTCGCGCAATTCCTCCACTTCCTCGCGAAGTGCGCTCAATTCGCCCATCAAATCCTGATTCGTCACTTCGTCCTTCTTTTCCGATTTGAGCACGCTCGTCAGCGTCGCAGCAAGCGTGCCGAACAAACCGATGCCAAGAACCATCAGGCCGACCGCGACGAACTGCCCCGCAGGTGTGAGCGGCACGCGGTCGCCGTAACCGACTGTCGTTGACGTCACGATCGACCACCACAGCGCCTCGCCGAACGTGTTGAGGTCAGGATGATCGCGCTCCAGGTCCATGATCAGCAGCGACGCAATCAGAATGACCACCGTTGCAGCGATTGCAGCCGTCTTGAGCAGCGTGACATCCAACGCCTTCTCCCACGGCCGCATCGCCCGAGAAAACAGCGCGATGCCGCGTAGCAGACGCAGAATGCGCAGCAGGCGGATGATTCGCAGCGGGCGAGCGATCAGCAGCAGCGGCAATGAAGCCAGCAGGTCAACCCAACGGGATTTGATGTACTGCCTGCGATCATCCACGAGGTACAGCAAAATGAACCACTCGGCCAGCATGAAGCCGCACAGGATCGTGTCGGTGATCAGGTACGCGCTGGTCTCCCAGACACCGTCCGCCCGGCCGGAAAACTCGAGGTAAAGCAGGATCAGCGAGATGATCGTCGCGGTGGTGCCGACGCCGACGGTGCCGCGCACCAACCATGCTGGACCGCGAAAGGTCATGCTGGGGTTATCGGCAATTTCGGTGCGTCGTGATGCACAACCGGGTTCAACGCGCCGCCGATTACAGCTATGCTATACTGCTGCTTCACCCTCATGGGGCGTTAGCTCAATTGGGAGAGCACTGCCTTTGCAAGGCAGGGGTTGTCGGTTCGAGTCCGATACGCTCCACTTGATTCAAACACGAAAAAGCCCAGGCATTGCCATACCTGGGCTTTGGTGTTTGAAGGGGTGTCCCCCGGTCAGTCGCGGTTGGCAAACAGGATCGCCAGGCGGAACGCAAGCTTGACGGCCTCCCAGTAAATCCATGCAAGCGAGACGATCAGCGCGAAGCCGCAGAACCATTCCATGTGCTTGGGCGCGCCGGATTTAACTTTCTCTTCAACGAGGCCGAAGTCCATGATGAGCCACATCGCTGCAATGCCGAGGATCAGCACGTTCAGCCCCAGGCCGATCATCGGTGCGTAGCCGCCTTCCAGAGCGCTGCCAATGCGCAGGAACGGCAGGCCCGCCCCGAACAGGAAGTATGCACCCATGGAAATCAGGTACGTGATCATGATGCCGGCGGTCAGCGTCATGACCACGGCCTGGAACGTCTTGGTCGGCTGGAGAATCCGTGCGTAATACAGCCCCAGCATGGCGAGCATGATGCTGATCGTAATGATGAACGCCTGCAGCGCAAGGCCGCCCGCCGCTTCAATGCCCATTGATGCCAGCGACCCTTCCAAAAGGCCGGTCAATGCACCGAGAAATACGCCTTGGATCGCAGCGTAGATCGGCGCAAGAAAGACCGCGTGGGCCGGGTTGCCGTAAATCTTGTAGTACAAGCCGAGTGTCAGGAGCAGGGTGATGATCCAACTGACTGTCAATACGGGCATCGAGATCATGCCAGCCAGCGCGTACCCGCCAGCACCCGTCGCAATGGCAATGCCGACGAGAATTGCCGTCTTGTTCACCACGCCCTGCAGCGTGGTGACATCCGCCTGTGCCTCGGCAGTGCCGCTGTAATACTGATTGAAGGCGTCGTCATTCGCCAGTACGGGGTTGCTTGACTGCATCTGGTTATTGAACATTGCTCAGGTCTCCTCCGAAACGGGGTT
Organism: Phycisphaeraceae bacterium; assembly: GCA_003562195.1. Classification (GTDB taxonomy): domain Bacteria; phylum Planctomycetota; class Phycisphaerae; order Phycisphaerales; family SM1A02; genus PWVT01. The sequence goes on from PWVT01000240.1 coordinate 2,908, forward strand.
GATTCAGCCAGTGAGTATATCCATATCGGCCGTTCTCACCCACCGGAATACTGCTGCCCCGGTTCGCGCAGACAGCCGCTTGCGGCTTAGCGTGATCGTCCGGTTGAGGATCACACGAAACCGCAAAGCGACGGAAAAACTGTTTCAAGAGGCCAACTTACCGCTCATTCATCGGAACATAGGGCTTCTCGTGCGGGCCGACGTAAGCCGCTCGCGGGCGGATCAGCCGGTTGTCCGAGAGGTGCTCGATGCAGTGGCCCGCCCAACCAGCTATGCGGCTCATGGCGAACATCGGCGTGAACAGATCGATGTCCAGACCCAGCGAGGCATACGTCGTCGCGGAATAGAAATCGACGTTGGGATAAATCCCGCGGGCAGCGACGGCCTCATCCATGATCTGCTCGATGCGCGTGCTCATTTCGTAGAGCTTCTGATTGCCGGTGTCGGCTGCGAGCTGCTTGGTGAAGGTCTTGAGGTACGTCGCGCGGGGGTCGTAGGCCTTGTACACCCGGTGGCCGAAGCCCATGATCTTTTCCTTGCGATCCAGCTTGCCCTTGATGTATTGATCGACCCTGTCCATCTCACCGATTTCGTTGAGCATGACCATCACGGCCTCGTTTGCCCCGCCGTGCAGCGGTCCCTTGAGGGTGCCGATGGCGGTGGTGATCGCTGAGTACATGTCGCTCAGCGTGGAGATGGTGACCCGGCCGGCGAACGTCGAAGCGTTCAACCCGTGATCCGCATGGAGGATCAGGCACACATCCAGCGCCTTTTGCATGGTGTCGGTGGGCTTCTCGCCATTGAGCATCGTGAGGAAATTGCTCGCGATGTTCATGGATGCATCGGGCTTGACGAAGTCCTGGCCCTTGCGATGTCGGTCAAACGCTGCGATCAACGTCGGGGCCTTGGCGAGCAGACGGATGGACTTGCGCTCATTGGCACCTTCGGAGGGGTCATCAGCCTCTTCATCGAACATGGCCAACGCGGACACCAGCGTGCGCAGCGCGTGCATGGGTGTCGCGCTCGAGGGCACCTGCTTGATCATCGCCCACATCGCATCAGGCAGGTCGTATTCAGCACGGATTTTTTTGTTGAACGCATCCAGCTCACTTTGTGTGGGAAGGCGGCGGTTCCAGAGCAGGGACACGACCTCCTCGAAGCTGGAATTGCGCGCCAGGGCATCGATTTCAATGCCGACGTACTCGAGAATGCCCTTCGATCCGTCAATGAAGGACATCTCCGTCTCTGCTGCATACGTGGTGGCCAGTCCCTTGTCCACCTCCGGTGTCGCTGTATTGGTGCTCATAGTCCGACGATGATAGAAGTTAGCGGCTGATTGAGCAACGGCAGTGGGTACCCCGGCTCTCCGAGCCGGGAGTCGTTTTGGATCAAAGGGTCGCGAGGACGCCGCCTTGTTTGATCGATCCCGGGTTCGAAGCGCAGGGGGTATCGGCCCGGGCTTCGACTACACTTATCGTCAGTCCATGTTCATTCCTCTCCGAACAGACCGTGAATTCCGACGCCGAC
>PWVT01000133.1 GCA_003562195.1 Phycisphaeraceae bacterium
CTTGCCGCATTCGCTCTACTGAGCACGATGTACCCTCGCCTGCCTATGGCAGTGGAGCGCGTGTATCGTATCGTGCAACTGATCCTGACACTGGCGATTCCGATCGGCATGTTCATGGGTGCGGTGGGGGTCTTTCTTGTGACAACACAGCAAGGGCGCGACCGTGATCGCGAGTCGATCTGGTCAGCTCGCCATGTCGCGCGCTGGAGCATGTACAGCGCGATCGTTCTCGCGGTCGCTGCGTTCTCGTTGCCATATCTCGTGCTCAGCGCCGGGGCGTTTCCCATTGTGAATCTTACGATTGGCGTTGTGCTTCTCGCGCTGGTGACGTGCGCGATCGTGGCGATCTTGAAACACCTGGCTGCTCACGTTCGCCGTGTTCCCGACCATCTGCTGGAGGTGGAACTCAACCGCTCAGCCAGGTTCATTCGCTGGGGCCTGCCCCTGACTGGCATCTACCTTATGGTTCCGCCGATGTTCGGCCGGGCCATGGCCGGCCCGCCGATGATGCCACTTGTCCTTGCGTCACTCGCCTGTGTCGGCGTGGTCGCGCTGATCGGGTTGCTCTTCACCTGCGCCCGGCTGGTCAGCCAGATGCGCCGCTGCGACCGAAATTTTCGCGTGTGCCTCGCTGCATCACGCGAGAGGGGATGACTGAAGAGGTAGCGCGATGGCGAAGTTGCCCGGCAGCCAGCTGCGTTACGTACAATTGGCTCAACGGTACTTCAAATTCTCCAACAGCAAACATGGACAATGCGATGGCAAAACGACACGGCAAGAAAACTCTGAAGTGGTGGGCAGCCGCAGTCATCAGCGGGTTTGTCGTTGTCGCCTTGCTCGGATCCGCGTTGGTGAAGTTCATCCAGCCGGGCGACTATGCGCAGCAGGCCGCGGAAACCGGCATGGAGCCGCACCACCTCACGACGCTCGGCGTGTTGCTCACCATCTGCGCCCTTGTGTACGCGATCCCCATGTCGCGCGTGCTTGGCGCAATCCTGATCACCGGCTACTTCGGCGGGGCCATTGCAGCGCACATGCTGGCAGACGATCCGATCGGCACCTTCATCGTGCCGACACTCATCCCGGTACTGGCGTGGCTCGGCGTGTACCTCATCGATGACCGACTGCGAGCACTGCTGCCGGTGCGGCGGTGAGTGAAATAATCAGTAACCGCGCGGGGTGCCACGGCCAGCGACCGCCCCCGGAATGGGGAGTCGGCCGTGCGAGTTGGAAGAAGATCGTCATGGTGAATTGTTACGCCCGTCGCGCGATCGCATTGCCGACTCGCTGCGGGGGGCGCTCGCTGGCAGCGGCACCCGACTTCAGTTTCCTATGTCGCAAATGAAGACCTTCTCAAGCGGCTGATCGAATACATGCGCGATGCGAAACGCCATCTCCAGCGATGGAAAATACTTACCTGTCTCGATGGCATTGACCGTCTGCCGGCTCACTCCGATCCGGTCGGCGAGTTCCTGCTGAGTCATCTCGTTGTGCTGAGACCGCAGCGGCCGGATGGCGTTGTGTATGACAATCTTCGCAGGGGGTTTGGGAACGCTCATCGCATCCCCCGGCGGTAATAGAAAATCTGGAAGGCGTACTGCATGAGCGTCGCTGCGAACAGCGTCAGAATGAGCAGATGCGCAATGAGTACATTGTTGATTGAAAATATCATGCAGGTGATGGCGACGAAAATGCCAGCGGCAAGCACCCAGCCGGAGTTGCTCTCCGATCGCCATTTGATCAGCCGATCGCGCTCATCGCGCTGTTCGGCGCGCCCTGTAACCGCCACGAGGATGTGGCCGAGTACCAAAATGACGACCATCAGGCCGACGGCCACAAGGAACACGGCCGCATACGCGGGCAGGGCGTCAACCCCCGCCGTAAACATGTGGGCTGCCACATAAAGATAGCCGCCAATCCCGGCTACGGTGCCGATCAATTGAATCCATATGCTTTTCTCTTCAAACGAGGCGTCCATGAGAGTCTCCGGTAAAGGGGGATGATGAATGAGCTGCAAGCCAGCCGTGTCAAGAATACTTGACAGCTCGGATCGTGTCAAGAATTCTTGACACAACTGTGCCAAGTGCCGTGGTCTGATCGGAGTCGAGCCGATTGGCGAGACGGCGTGAAGGCCACGCGGCTGCAACTTGTGCTTCAAGAGTGATTCGAACGTCCGCCGCGCGATCGCGTGGCCTTCGCTCCACCCCCGGAAGTGTCGCTCAGACCACGGCACCCGTTTTCACCAATCCGCATGGGAACCCCCTCGGATGCTCGGTTGCGATAAACGAATGGGTGTCTCCATCGCGCGTTTTGGGCGTTGGGGGTGATCGTTGAAAGCCCCTTCCCTTCCATTGAAAACTTGGTCCATCCCACTGACGAATTGAGCGGTGCCGTGCGAATCGCGATCTGTATCGATCACACGTGCATTTCGATGACTCGCGCTGGCATCGCTTTCCTTCGCAGCACCAACCGCGCCGAGGGACGCCGCAATTGAATCGTGCGCAGCGGCATTTGTCCCACGCGCACCCGCCCGCTCGCGGGGGCGGGTCTCACACGGAAGTGTGCGCTGCTGCCGCGGTCGGGGGAGCGGTTCACACGCAAGGGGCAGCCGCAGCCGCGGAAGCGTGGGCGATTCACACGTGGATGTTGGTGGTTCACATGCGAGCGGCAGCGTCTGACATGGCTGGGGGAACGGCTCACACTCGAGTGTGAATGGTTGACACTTGCACTTTTGCGGCGTGAAGGCGGATTCTCATCAAGCGGGCCTCGCGCGCGGCCGATAAGGCGGAGGGTGCCACGGCCAGCGACCGAAGGGAGTCGGCCGTGCGCGAGGGTCGAACATCGTTGCGGTGACCGTGTGTGCATCTTGCGCAACAGCACTGCCGACTCGCTGCGCTCGCTGGCAGTGGCACCCGGCGACTGCAATTCAAGAAAGGAACAGCCATGGCTCGACGACGACGCACCGATCGCATCTTGAGGGAATTTCGAGAACGCAAGTATCGCCTGCGCGGCGGGAAGGCGCGGACGAAGCGGTTTATTCCCGATGCGGACAGTGAGTTTGCGCACATGGCCAAGCAATTTGCTGCTCATGTGGCGGAACATGCGGATCGGTTCGGCGTGGCAGCGGAGCAGGTGGAGGAACTGTCATGCAAGGTTGCTGCGTTTCGTGATGCGCTTGCGCGGTCGTTACATCGCGACCATGCAGGGCCGAAGGCGACTTCCAAGAAGAACGATGCGCGCAAGGACGCGGAGAAGGTCATTCGCGCGGTGGCGCGGTTTCTGCGTGGACTGCCGGAGGGAACGCTTGATAGCGTCGATCGTATAAACCTGAACATGCCGGAGCGGCCGAAGCGCGCGAAGCGACGAACGTGCCCGCAAATTGCGCCGGAGTTGCGGTATGTGGGGTCGGTTGATGCGCAAGGGCGCAACGCGGGAGGCGCTGGATGTGCGGTGAAGCACATTCTGGAGTACGGCAATGATTTTGATTGTTCGAGCAGTGCCAAGCCGCATGGCGCGGTTCGTTTGGAGTTGTTTGTGGAGTTGGTGCCTGTTGGCGAAGCGGTTCCATCGCATCCGGGCGAGCGCAGCGGCGGACGGTTGTGGTACCTGCGTTCGTACACGACGAGCAGATTCGAGGTGGCGGTTCCGGTGATGGATGATGGCACGCCGATGGTCGTGTGTTACTGGGGCAGGTGGGCGGATTCGAGCGGCGGGTTCGGGCCGTTTTCGCAGACGTGTGTGGCGCGGGTGGAAGGCGGCCCCGGAATTGGTCCCGGAAGTATGTATCGCGGTCTGCCTGGAGCAGAGCATGAGCAGATTCGTGTGACGCAGGTGATCGGTCAGATTGAAGGGAAGGTGATGGTTGTCGGCCAGCGTGCGCTGCCGTGCGATTCGGTGCCAATGGAGGCGTTGGCTGAGGTGCCGATTCCGATCGAGTGATGCTGCGATCGATGGCTTAACGCCATAAAGCGACCACCGGTCGCGTTGCTCATCTTTCAGATTGCTGCTTCCCAATGATGCCGACTCGCAGTATGCTGGCTGTGCGGACAGCAGCACCCAGGCCGGCGGTGCCGGTTGATGTGGGGTAAGCGGACGCTGTCTGTGGAAAAACGAGGAGACAATCATGTTGCGAGACCGGATGACCACGTCCTACACAGGGCTGGCAGCAGGCGCGTTCATCACGTGCGCGTGCCTGGCAGACCCAATCGACATCATCGAAACGAAGGGCGCACCGCAATCAGATGAGCGGGCCGCGCTCATCAACGAGCGCATGGGGCTCGCCGCAAGCACCGTGCTGGAGTTGAACCTCACCTCGGAGGACCCGCATCAACTGCTGCCTTTGACTGTTCAGGGCGTGCCGGTGTTCATCGAACTCGAGCCGCATTCGGTGCGCAGCGACAAGTACCAGGTGTTGATCGAC
>PWVT01000169.1 GCA_003562195.1 Phycisphaeraceae bacterium
CCGCGAAACCACAGAAACCGGCGATCCCGTCCTGCCGCTGATCCTCGGCCAGGCCGTCACTTGGCACAGCGCTTTCATCCTCACACGCACCGGCGATCGCATCGCCATTGTCGGCAAGTACGAAGACGAAGCCGTTGCATCATCCGGCGCGTGGACCACCATCGTGCCGTATGTCCAAGGCATCCGCGAACCGTTGCTCGACACGCTCAATGAACTGGCCCCGCAAAAGATTGCAGTCAATTACTCGCAGGATGATGTGAAAGCCGACGGCCTCAGCGCGGGTATGTGGATGCTTTTGCAGGAGTACCTCCAAGGCACGCCGCATGTTGATCGGTTGATCAGCGCCTCGGAAATCATCCGCGCCTTGCGCAGCCGCAAGACAGCGACGGAAGTGCAGCGCATGCGCGATGCAATTGCCGTGACGGATGAGCTGTTCGCGATGTTTATCGAGCGCGTGCATGAAGGCATGAGTGAGACTGACATTGCGCGTTTTTTCCACGATGAAGTCGATCATCGCGGTCTGGATACCGCGTGGGAACGCAGCCATTGCCCCATTGTCACGACAGGGCCACACTCCATGATCGGCCACGGCTTGCCCTCGGCTGACCTTGCCGTGACGCGCGGCAACATCGTGCATCTGGATTTCGGCGTGCGCATGAACGGCTACTGCTCAGACATTCAGCGCGGATGGTATCTGCCCAAGGGCAACGAGGCGGTGCCGCCAGATGAGTTGCGGCGCGGCGTGGAGACGGTGGTGCAGGCGATCACCGCGGCTGCGGAGGTGATGAAGCCCGGCGTGCCGTGCTGGCAGGTCGATGCCGCTGCCCGGCAAACGGTGCTCGATGCGGGCTATCCGGAGTATCAGCACGCCACTGGCCACAACGTCGGCCGGGCCGCCCACGATGGCGGCGGCACCATCGGTCCCCGATGGCCCCGCTACGGCCGCACCCCCGAGTACCCCATCGAGGTCGGCAATGTGTACACACTCGAGCTCGGCATCGACAACCTCGCCGGCCACGGCTATTTCGGCTTGGAAGAGATGGTCCACGTCACCGACACCGGCATCGAATGGCTCACCCAACGCCAAACCGATCTACCGATGCTTGGATGAGCGTATCGCAGCCGCAGACGATGTGTCAGGGCAGCATGTCCAGCTTGTCAAATGAGTACCGCTCCAACGTTGCTCGGCGGGCACAGGACTGTCGCCTAGATGCTCGCCGCCTTTTCATAGTGGCTGGGGGAGTTGGGAATCTGGCGCTCTGCTGGTTGAGGTACGGCGCCATTGGGGGGGCGGGGCGGGGTGTGTATATTTTGTCAGGCAGGTTGGCCATACCCCCCGCCGCCGGGGGTTTCGAGAATGAGCCGGTCGTTGGGTGCGAGTTCCTGTTGGTCGATCGGTTTCAGGTCAATGGTGCGGCCATCGTGGGTGATGACACGTTGGCGGCCGGCCTTGCCGGGTTGACCGCCAGCAAGGCCGTAAGGCGATTCGACGCGGTGCTGTGAAAGGATGGAGAGCGCGACGTTTTCGAGGAATGTCAGTTCTCGGATCACGCCGTTCCCGCCGCAGTGCGTGCCCGAGCCGCCGGAGTCTGGACGGATGGTGAATTGTTCGATGCGGACGGGGTAACGGTGCTCGATGATTTCCGGGTCAGTGATGCGCGTGTTGGTCATGTGCGTATGCACAGCATCCGCGCCATCGAAGTCCGGCCCTGCGCCGCAACCCCCGCAGACGGTTTCGTAGTAACCGAAAGACTCGTTGCCGAACAGCACGTTGTTCATCGTGCCCTGGCTGCAGGCAGCAAGTTGGAGGGCTTTGAGCAACGTATCGACAAGCCGTTGGCTGGTTTCAGTGTTCCCGCCCACGACAGCTGGGCACGTTGTTGGATCGTCGGTGAAGGTCGGGTTGAGCAGGCACTTTGGCAATGTGATGTCCACCGCACTGAGAATGCCTTCGTTCAATGGAAGACGTTGGCCGATCATCAATCGCAGTGCATACAGCACCGCGCTTTGCACGATGGCGGGCGTGGCGTTCAGATTGCCGGAATGCTGCGGCGCAGTGCCGGTGAAGTCAATCGTCGCGCGATCGTTGTGAATGTCGATCGCCACCGCCAGCGGCGAACCGTCATCCAATTTTTCGATCGCGTCGTAACGACCATCAGGTAATGCAGCCAGTGCTTTGTGCGCGTGTCGCGCTGCGCGATCGCGAAGCTGGTTCATGCGCGCAGCGATTTCATCGCGACCATGTTGCCGGGCAAGCTCGCGAAGGGCGTGCGCACCGCGATGATTGGCAGCCACCGCAGCGCGAAGGTCAGCGAGGTTGTCCGCAACTGCGCGCGAGGGATGCGCAGCGTCGCGCAGCAGCCGCTCAATGTCATCAAACCGCGACTCGCCGCGAGCAAGCAGATGCGTCGGCTCGATCACCACGCCTTCCTCTGCCAACGTCGTCGCAGTCGGCGGCATTGAGCCCGGTCGCGTCCCGCCGAGTTCCGCATGATGAGCGCGGCTGGCGACGTAACCCAGCAAGTGCTCGTCGTCATCAAACACCGGCGTGATGACCGTGATATCCGGCAGGTGCGAACCGCCGAAGGCAGGGTGGTTGGTGACAATCACATCGCCGGGCGACAACTCCAGTCGCTCGCGCACGCTGCGGACACACAGGCCCAGCGCGCCAAGGTGTACGGGAATGTGCGGCGCGTTGACGACGAGCCGGCCGTCCCGATCGAGCACGCCGCAGGAAAAGTCCAGCCGCCTTTTGACGTTGGTTGAAAGCGCGGTGCGCTGTAGCACCTGCCCCATGTCCTCAGCGATTGAGGAGAGGCGGCTGGTGAAAAGCTCCAGCCGCGCCACCTCCGGCTGGGCCGCATCGTTTTCATCAGTGGCTGCTGCATCGTCATCGCGCTGCGCGATGATCGCGCCGGTGCTGTCAAGCTGCGCCGACCAGTTGCTTTCGATCACATACGAGCTTCGCCGATCGAAAATCAGCGCAGGGCCACCGACACGATCGCCGGGATTCAGCTCTGCGTAGTTGTGCGCGGGCACGTCCTGCCAGCGACGATCAAAGCGTGCTCGGACGGTGCGTGACGTGGTGCGCGTTTTGGAAAGTTGATGTTGTCCATCTGCCGCCGCGTCCTGCTCGGGCTTGGATGAAGCGACCACGCGGATGGATTCGACTTCGATCGGCTTGCCTTCGGGCTGGTGGCCGTACATCTGCTCGTACTGCTTTGCGAACGTGTCGGGCAGATCAGTAATGTCGTCCACTTCAACGGTCAGCGTGGCGTCCTGACCCTCCAGCCGCACTTCGGCGATGCGGCGACGGATGATAATGGCATCGCGCTCAATCCCCTCCTGCTGCACCTCGCCGATTGCTTGGCTGGCTGCCTCGTCGAACCATTCACCCAGTTCCGCTCGCACCGTTTCAAACCGCTTGAGCACCTGGCGCTGACTGAACCGCTCCACCACTGCGTGTTGCAATCCAACGGCACTGAGCAGTGATGCATCGCGCGGCATGATGACCGTTCGCATGTTCAACTTGGCCGCGAGCGCGCAAGCGTTCTGCCCACCTGCACCGCCGAAACTCACCAGCGCGTACTCCGCCGGGTCGTACCCGCGACGCAGAGAGATCTTCGCAATCGCCCCAGCCATGCGTTCATTGGCGATGGCCAGAAAGCCGTCGAGCAGTTCATCGGCATCAGCCGTGTCGCTGGTTGCGCGATGGACGGTGTCCGCGACATCCTTCAGCGCACGTTCAGCTGCTTTGATGTCGATGGGGATCTCGAACTGCTCAGCGTCCAGCCGGCCCATGAGCAGATTCACATCGGTGATCGTCAGCGGCCCGCCCGCGCCGTAACACGCAGGGCCGGGGTCTGCGCCTGCGCTGCGCGGCCCGACGCGCAGGCGGTCATCAACAAACTCACACACCGACCCGCCACCGGCCGCGACGGTTTCGATGGCCAATGCGGGTGCAATGAGCTTTGCGTTGCCGACGGTGTGTTCGAAGTGATATTCAAAGTCACGGTCATAGCGCGCCACGTCAGTGCTGGTGCCGCCCATGTCAAAGCCGATGAGCCGCTCATAACCCGACGTCCGGCCGGCCGCGGCTGCGCCGGCGACACCGCCCGCCGGCCCGGAGAGCAGACTGTCTTTCGCCTTGTACGCATCTGCATCAACCACGCCGCCCGCGCTCGTCATGATGTGCAGCCGATCGTCCGTGCCCGACATCGCGCGACGCACCTGCTGCACATACGACTCAATCACAGGCGACAAATAGGCATCCGTGACCGCCGTTTCCGCGCGGGGGAGCACTTCGATCAACGGAGCCAACTGCGCAGAACAGGAGACATGCGTAA
>PWVT01000300.1 GCA_003562195.1 Phycisphaeraceae bacterium
CATCGCTCGCGTGGTGTGAATGGCATTCTCAATGGCGCTGCGTCCGGTGATGGACTTGATTGCATCGTGACGGCCGGTTTCCGATGCACGTCGCTCGCATTGTTGGTGGCCGGCAATCAGGCGCTGCAGCAACAAGTCAGCTTCACGTCGAAGTCGCCTCGTCCCTTCCGCGTCGCCATCCAACTCGAACTTTGTATGGGAGTTCTTCACCATCGTTTTATTGTCCTTGAGCGAAATCGCAATGCACGGTCTCGACAATTCTTCCGCCGGTCTATCCGGCATGGGGACTATTTTCACCCGGCCTCCGCGCCGGTCAAGTGACCGCCACGGCTGTTTCAGCATCAGCCAGCACACGTCGAACCGCGCTGGCCCACTGCTCCGGGCCATGCCCGCGGCACGCTGCCAGTATACCAAGAACGTGATCAATATATCGGCTATCGGGCGGCTCTAAGCACCAGATATTGATATCCGGGTGCTGCGTCGGTCGCATCGCCTCAGCGTCATAAGACAGATCCTCGTGCAGTTTCTCGCCGGGACGAATTCCCGTGTACGCCAGTTTCACTGCCTCAGCGACGTCTGCATCACCGTCGTCGCCATCAGGCAGCACAGCACGCAAACCGTGTAGAGCCGCAAATCGCCTGGCCAATTCCACCACACGGATCGGCTCGCCCATGTCCAGCAGGTACACGTCGCCGCCCGCTTCATCCAGAGCTGCCGCCTGGATCACCAGCGACGCTGCCTCGGGGATGGTCATGAAGTACCGCGTCATTGCCGGGTCCGTCACTGTGAGCGGCCCGCCGTCTGCAAGTTGTCGCGCCCAGATTTCCAGCACACTTCCTGACGAACCCAGCACATTGCCAAAGCGGACAATGCAGCAGCGGGTTTGTGATCGCTGATTGGCGTGCTGCACATACAGCTCCGCAAGGCGTTTGGTCATGCCCATCATCGACGACGGGTTCACGGCCTTGTCCGTACTGATCAGAACAAACCGCTCCGCGCCCACCGCCTCCGCCCCGTCAAGCACCGCCTTGGTACCAAGAAAATTATTCTGCACCGCAGCGGCTGGATGATCCTCCATCATCGGAACGTGCTTGTGAGCTGCAGCGTGGAAAATTACCTCCGGCTTAATCGCTCGCATGATGCCCATGGTCGCCTCGGCCTCAACCACATCATGCAGCATCGCCCGCCGAGCAAGCTGTGGCTTGTGCTGGGCAATCTGGCGGTCAATCTCGAACAGCGCGTTCTCCGACCGGTCCATGAGAACCAGCTCCGCGGGGTCGAATTGAGCTGCCACGCGGGCCAACTCGCTGCCGATCGATCCGCCAGCCCCGGTCACCAGCACCCGCCGACCGGTGACGACCGCTCGGATGGCCTGCTCGTCAATCACCCGCGCGGGGCGATCCAACAGTCGATTCAAATCAATCTCGATATGCGTGCGCGGGCCGACGCCTGCGAGTTGGTCTTCCAACGTCGGCATGAACCGGTCCGGCACGCCCAGTCGTCGCAGCCGCGTGCGGATTCTTGTGATCAATTCGCTCATTGCGCCGGGCAGACTGACCAGTGCAAGGCCCGGCTGCCGTGTCGCAATGATCGCTTCCAGCTGGCTGAAGGTCCCCAGGGTGTTGTCCGCTGGCGCGTCATCGGGAACCACCCAGCCGAGACTCACGGGACGCTGTTCAAGCAGATCAAGCTGCTGCTCGATGCGGCGGCAGGTGGCGGGCGTGCCGATGATGATCGCGGTTTGGGGCATGGGTCAGGTGCGGGCAGCGTCTCTGTATATCGGCACCCTACGAGGCGGAGGTTGATTTGGCGTCCTCTTTGCCGTTGCCCAGCCGCGCGATGAGGGTGGAAACGAGAAATCCGAGCATGATCATGACGATCGCTCCGGCGATCTGCGTGGCACTGGGAGCAAAGAAGACCGTGGGCCAGTCTTTCTGCGCGACGGCTTCGACCATCTCCGGTGAGGCCAGTTCCACACCCTTGACCACGTCTCCAATGGCTGGCTGCACCGGATGTTGAAACGGCCACAGACCGAACACGGCTCCCAGAAGCAGTCCCAGCAGCACCCCAAGTGTCGGGCGACGGCATTTGACCAGCAGCATCTTCATCATGTTGCTCAGTCCGGCGATGCCCAGCACAACGCCGATGCCCACGGGTATGAACACGTGCATCGCCTCAGCGAGCATGTCCATATCTCGGCCACTCACTCCGGCCCGCGCCGCTTCGATGGCAGCGAGGATCGTCAGGTATTGCCCAAGCACAAGCAGCAGATACGCGCCGGACAGGCCCGGCAGGATCATCGCTGCCCCACCCGCCACGCCTGCAAGCACGAGCATCGCGTACATGCCGACGCCGGTCGCGGTCTCGCCAGTCTCGCCGGGTTGGACCAACGCCAGTGCCGCCATCGCCGTGATGCCCAGTACGGAGGTGAACACGATCATGGGATCAGCGGGTTTGACCATTCGCCAAAGCACCGGCACCCCGCCCAGCGTGAGGCCGATGAACAAGCTGTACATGATCCACCGGTGGTCGATGACCAACTCGCTCACCAGCTTTGCCCCGCCCACCACCGCGCCGGCTGCTGCGCCGGCCACGCAGGCGAGCATGAGCAGCGTTTTCGGCCGGAATTTGAAAGTCGTCACTTCCGCCACGCCGCTGATGAACTGCGGGTAGATGCCCGTTGCCAACAGCATCGTCCCGCCGGAGATACCCGGCACCAGGTTTGCCAACCCCATCAGCGCACCACCGACGATACTGCGCACCGCCAACGCTTCGCCGCGAAACTCCGCCTGTTCTGTGGTGTCGTTGTGCGTGGTGCTCATGGTGCGAGTATCGGCATCTTACGCACCATCCGCCAGCCCGCGCCAAGGCGGCAGGCAGTCATCATGTTCGGCGGATCACGCGGACATTCTCTCGCCCGTCAGGCCGCCGCGGCAGGCCGCCCTTGACCTTCATCACGATGGCATTGACAACCGCCAAGACGCTGAAGATGACCACCGCTGCGAATATCGCAAGCAGTAGAAGCAGAAAAATTGGCAGGCCGATGACGATCAAAAAAGCCATCAGCGCAATCCGCGTGATCCAACTCGGCTGCCGCGCAACCGTCTGAAACACCGTCTGCGCTCGGCCGGCACCGTCATTGGCAAACGTCGAAATCCGTTCGATTCGGATCATGTCAGTATTGTAGGCATTGCGACCGCCGAACTTTCACCGTGGACGACCTGTCACTTGCCCCAACAGAACTCACGGCGCGATACGATGCGGTGACGCCATGGCAACACCGACGAAAACATCCCCGCCGCCTTTCGTTCACCTGCATCTGCACAGTGAATATTCACTTCTCGATGGTGGAAACAAACTCAATCGACTCATCCAGCACGTCAAAGACTGCGGCATGGACGCGGTGGCCGTCACCGATCACGGCAACCTCTACGGGGCGGTCGAGTTTTACACCAAGGCCAAGGCCGCGGGCATCAAACCGATTCTCGGAATTGAGGCATACGTCGCTCCCGAAGACCGCACGCACAAGCAGCCCACCGGCATTGCGGACGGCGGCTTCCACCTTGTTCTGCTTGCGGAGAACAACACCGGCTGGAAGCATCTGCTCAAGCTCAGCAGCGACTCATTCCGCAACGGCTTTTACTACAAGCCGCGCATGGACAAGTCCACCCTGACGCAATGGGCCGACGGCCTGATTGCGATCAACGGTCACCTCGGCAGTTCCATTGCGTATCACCTCACGCAGTATGTCCAGACCGGCAACGATGCGCACTACCGGGCCGCGATCGAAGAAGCGAAATGGCACGCAACGACGTTCCAGCCCAACGAGAACGGCGAGCCGCGTTTTTACATCGAACTGCAGCGGCACAACACCGAAGAACAGGAGCGCATCAACCCGCACCTAATCAAGCTCGCCCGCGAACTCGACCTGCCGCTCGTGGCTGACAACGATGCGCACTTCCTAACCGCTGATGACTGGGACAGCCACGACAGCTTGTGCTGCATCTCCATGGCCAAGCTCAAGAGCGACCCGTCCCGGCTGCACTACCCGAAACAGTTGTACGTAAAAAGCCCGCAGGAAATGTTCGACCGCTTCGAAGATGTCCCCGAAGCACTGGAGAACACCGCAAAGATCGCCGCGCGGTGCAATGTCACACTCGACTTTGACGCTAACCATGCCCCGGTCGTGCAAGTGGTGAAAAGGGACGACGCGTTAAGCCGCGACCCGCAGGGGAGCGCTCCCACCGCCCCCGTCGGCTCCACCGAATGGTTCGAGGCATTCTGCCGCCAATTCGAGCTGCTGCCGTTTGACGCGGAAGCCAACCCCGATCTTGATC